>CAXTPM010000307.1:0-5306 GCA_964245865.1 uncultured Fimbriiglobus sp.
GCCGTCGATGTTGCGCAAGAGCCGGTCGCCGCCGACGCCGGTGATGAAGAGGTCGGGCCGGCCGTCGTTGTCGAAGTCGCCGACGCACGCGCCGACGCCGTACATGCTGAACAACAGGCCCGCCGACTCGGTCACGTCCTCGAAGGTGCCGTCGCCCTTGTTGCGGTAGAGCGCCTGGCACGGCTTGCCCGAACTGGGGGCGCTGGCGCCGGGCCAGGGGCACGAGTTGACGAAGAACAAATCCGGCCTGCCGTCGCCGTCGTAGTCGATCACCGCCACGCCCGCGCCCATCGTCTCGGGGAGGAGTTTCTCGCCGGTCGCGCCGGTGTGGTGAACGAACTGGATACCGCTACTCGCCGTAATGTCGGTGAAGCGCACCGCCGGCACCGCGACGGTCTGGCGCGCGTTCACCCTCGGGACTTCGACGACCACCGGGCCGGGCTTGGTCGCCTTGCGCAGCACCAGGTACGTGCCCAGGCCCGCCGCGATGAGAAGCGCCAGCGCCCCGCCGAGTCTGACGTTCCGCCCCATCGCGCCGCCCCCACCGCCCGAGTTCCCGATGCGCTACCTCGCCGCCGCGATCCAGACCGATTTGCCGAACCCCAGTACGCGCGCCGAACTCCCCGAGCGGGTGTCGAAGTTGCTCGCGCTGATCGACCAGGCCGCCGTGGGGTACGCCCCGTTCGGCGATGTCCGTTTAGTCGCGTTCCCCGAGTTCGCCCACGCCGCGCCGATTTACCTCACGGCCGAGGAGTTGCACGACAAACTCGCCGTGGAGTTGCCGAACGCCGAGACCGACCGCTACGCCGCGAAGTGCAAGCAGTACAGCCTGTACGTGCAGACGGGCAGCTTCCTGGAGCGTACTACGCAGTACCCAGGGCATGTGTTCAACACCACCTGCCTGATCGGCCCCGACGGCCTGTTGTACAAGTACCGCAAGGTGAACCCGTGGATTCCGTGGGAGGTGCACACTAGCCCGCACGACCTGCCGGGGTACGCCGAGCCGCTGTTCCCCGTCGCCGAGACCGAGATCGGCGTGATCGGCGCGGCGATCTGCTACGACTGGCTGTTCCCCGAGGCGATCCGCGAACTGGCGGTGCAGGGCGCGGAAGTGCTGGTGCGGGTGAGCGCGTACATGGACCCCTGGGGCGCGACCCCGCCGATGGACTGGTGGACGGTGGTCAACCGCTGCCGCGCACTCGAGAACATGGCCTACGTCGTGGCGGCGAACCAGGCCGCGTCGATGAGCCACTACCCGCCGTTTAGCTGGCCCGGCGGCAGTATGGTAGTTGACTACGACGGCCGGATTCTGGCCCAAGCCGACGCCGGGCCGCACGCCAAGATCGTCGTGGCGCCGATCGACATCGGGGCGCTGCGAGCCGAGCGGGCGCGGCGGCGGGGGCACCACTTGCTGGCGCACCGGCGGGTCGAGGCGAGTCGCCACGCCAGCGCGCCGGCTTACCCGGCGGGGACAGGGGCGGAGGGGCCACCGACGATTGCGGCGAACGACGCGCGGACCGCGGCGGCCAAGGGGGCGGGTGGCGCTGCAAAGCGGTAGGTCGGCCCGAGGCCCAGGCGGCGCGAGTCCTCGGCCCGAGAGGAGTCTCAGGGCGTTGCCCCGGTCTGACCAGCGGCACCCCGTTGGGGTGCGGGGCTGGCCGAGGGTCACTCCCAGACGTAACGTTCGTCGAACTCGACGTTGTTCCGGTCCAAGAGCGCGCGCAACTCGTCCTGGAAGCTCAGCGCGCTGTGCCGCACGTCCTGGGTCTCGATGTAGGTACGCACCCGCGCGGCGCTCGACTCACTCACTCCGAAGGCCGCGTAGCCGGCCTGCCAAGCAAACCCCGGCCCGGCGATGGATTTCGCCCACCCCGACGACCTCTTCTTGACGACCTCCGCCACGTCAGCGATCGAAAGCGTCCGGCTCAAGCCGAACAAAAGGTGGACGTGGTCCGGCATTCCGCCGACGGACAACGGGACGCAGCCCACGCCGCTCAGCACGCCCGAGAGGTACCGGCACACGGCGGGGCACCGCTGGCCGCTCAAAAATGGCTCGCGGTTTTTGGTGGAGAACACCAAGTGGACCAGGACACGCGCGAAGGATTGTGGCACGGTTCCCCACCCTCAGAGTCGTCTCGTCCCACGATTCCACCGACCACTGACCGAACGGACTCGGCGGGAAACTCTCGGCCCGCCCCGCACCCCAACGGGGTGCCGCTGGTCAGACCGGGGCAACGCCCTGGGACTCCTCGGGCCGATGACCCCTACCGCCGCCCCGCGCCGGTCGGGTCGGTCGGGTAGAACACGATCGCCTCGGCGGCAGCGTTCGCCGCCGGGTGCTTCTCGCGGTAGAGGCGCACCGTGCGGGCGCGGGCCAGCTCGTCGGGCTTAAACAGCGCGTGCAACTCGCGGTGGACCGCCGCGAGCGCGAAGGCCACCGCCGGGTCGGCCGCGTCGCGCTCCTCGAGCCGCTTGCGGGCCGCTTGCAAGGCTTTCAGGCGCGGCGCGCCCGCGTCGGGCGCCTGTCGGCCGAGCGCCCCCACCGCCGCCGCGAACCCCGGCAAGTCGTTGGCGTCGAGCAACTCGCCGAGTGTGGAGGGCGTCACCCCGGCTGGCGCCTCGGCGGCGTCGCGGTCCCCGGCGAGTTTGGCGTAGCACTGGCCGACGCCGTAGTGGCTCGGCAAGTCCTCGGGGTCCACCGCGAGCGCCTTGCGGTAGGCCGCGATCGCCGCGCCGAGGGTGGCCCGCTGCGCCTCGCCGCCGTCGGCCTCACCCAGCGAGCGCTTGAACAGCACCTGCCCGAGCCGGCCGAGCACGACGTAGTCCTTCGAGAAGTCGTGCGTGAAGTTGCCGTCGGCGTCGCGCGGCCGGTTGGCGGGGTCCACGATGCGGGCGAAGTGCGCCGCGGCCGCGTCGAGGTCCGCGCCGGAGGTCGCGTTCTCCGAGGCGATCACGCCGGAGAGCCAGGCGCGCAGCCACCACGGCGCGGGCGGGTCGCACGCCGCGCTCGCCGCGACTTCCGCCGCGGCCTCGTTGAGTTGGCCCAACTCCATCAGCACCCGCGCGGTGTTGGCGTGGGCGTGCCACTGCGCCGCCGGCGCCCCGAGCGTGGTGAGCTTGCGGAACGCCGCCTCGGCCTGGCGCAAGTTGCCGCGCTTGGCGCCGACGCCGCCCTCAAGTAAGCAGCCGATGCCGTAGTCGTTCCACCGCTGCCACGCCGGCTGGACCGGCGACTCCTGCGGCTTCGCCGGCGACTCGCCCACGGGCAGCGTCACGGTGTCGGTGCAGATATCGACCACGGGCAGCTTCGGCTTGGGCCGGCCGTTAGCCTTGGCCACGTAGTTCATGTAAGTGTCGTCGAACTTGCGGTACCTCAGACGCGCCGTGAGCGTGATTGGACCCGCCGCGTCCGCCGGGACGCTCAGCCGGTAGTGCACCACGCTCGCCGCCCCCGGCGGGGTCTGCTTGTCGTAGAGCGGCGTGAAGATGTCCTGCGGGTTGCGGCGGTCGATGCGGTTGCCGTCGCGGTCGAGCATGTGCACGTTGATGAAGTGCGCCCACTCGTCCACCGGCCCCGCGTCGTCCGGGTCGCGCGTCGCCCCGTTGCGGCCGATGACCCTGCCGGATGCGTCTTTCGCCTCGAAATCGACCCAAATCTCGTTGGAATCGACCGTCCCCTGGCTGAAGTGGTGCCCCAGGGCGAGCGTGCGCACCACGGTCTCGACTAGGTACGTCTCGCCGGGGACCAGCTTCGGCAGCGTCGGCCGCAGCACCGCGAGCGACGCATCATCGGGGCTACCGTCGGCGCCGAAGCGCTTGACGCCGAACAGGTCGATGCGGAGCTTTTTGTCCTTCAAGTAGTTCGCGTTCAACTCGGTCGTGCGCGCCCAGCCGTCTTTCAGGTGGTCGTAGCGCGGCTCCAGTGCCAGCAAACTGGCGAGGCCGGTGTTGGCTCCAGGGAAGCTGTGGTGGTGGACCGTGCGCGTGCCGCTGCCGTCGTTGTCCTTGGCGCCGAAGTCGGTACTCGCCTGCAAGGGCATGTGGCAGGCGTTGCAGTTGTCCTTGGCCTTGTCGGGGAAGTAAAAGCTGCGGGCGCCGTTGCCCATCCCCGAGAGCACGAACGAGTCGTAGTGGTTCTGCCCGCGCAGGAAGTCTTTGTAGTGGTTGAGTTCGACGGGGAGCGCGACCTTGTGGCAGGTCGAGCAGAACTCGGCCGACTTGTGCAGCGGCTTGAGGAACGTCTTCTTGTGGAACTCGGGCTTGGCCTTAATCATCTGCCCGTTGACCCAACTCAGGGCCGGGTCGGTACTGCTGGCGAACGGGTAGTGCTGCGACTCCTCGATCGTGTACGCCGCGTTCCCGGTGGGGCCGCGAACCTCAGTGACCGCGTGGCACGCGGTGCAGGTGACGCCCGCGTGGCCGGTGGGGTGCTCACCCAGGTTGAAGTTCGGGTCGTCGAACTGGCCGCTGAACAAGGGCACGGGGTCGTGGCAGCCGGCGCACCAGCGGCTGGCGCGCACCGAGCCGTCGCGCTTCAGGCCCATCTCGCGCGTCTCGTTGACGCTCGCCAGGTAGGCGGGGTTGTTGCCGCTCGAAAACTTGTGCGCGCTGTGCAAATGATCCCGCGCCACATCGGCATGGCAGCGCATGCAATACTCGTCGTTCATCAGCGTCTCGGCGGGGATGAACTTGCCGTCGGCGGTGCGCGCCTCGGACGGGTGGAAATACTGCTCCCCCTCGGCCGAGCCTTTGCGCGCGGCCGCTCCGGGGTCGAAGCCGTGCAGCGCCCCCATGCCGACCATCGCCACGGCGGTCACGGCGCCCCAGCGCTGGCCGTACTTCCAGCGAATCTTCGGCCCCGCCTTGCGGTGCGCCACGTACAAGTACGCGCACCCCACCGGCACCAGCACGTGCAGCCAGTACACCACCGAGCGCGTAATGGTGCCGGTCGGCAGTTGCGGCAAGCCTTCGAGTTGGAACAGTGCCAGGCCCGTGGCGACGATCACGCCGCCCACCAGGAATAGGGCGATGCCGACGCGGATGGCCCGGCGGTTGCTGCGCTTGCGGCTGCCGACCCAGTGGGCGATGCCGAAGGCGAAGTACGGCACGCTCAGGAGCAGTCCCACGGCGGCGTGGGCGAGGAACATCCAGAACGTGAACGGCGTGGTGTAGAGCGCCCCCGGCCGCAGGTAGTTCAAGAGACTCACGCCGGCCAAGTAGGCGCCGGTGGCCGCGAGGGCGCCGAACCCGAGCAGCACCGCCCACAGTACGGGCTTCAGGAGCGGCCCGACGGCGGGGACGTAGCG
>CAXTPM010000307.1:5316-6547 GCA_964245865.1 uncultured Fimbriiglobus sp.
ACCAGGCCAGCGGGGGCCGGGGTCATGGTGGCGGGGGAGTCGCCCATGAGTCGGTTCCTGGATGGGCCGCGCGGCGAAAAACCGTCCCAGGGAAGAGGGGCGGGTGGGCGCGTGAGACTCGTGATAATCTGCGAATTGTACCGGCGACGCGGCGGAGCCGCAACCGAAAAGCCCGCACCGCTCAGTTGGCCCCCGCGCGGCGCATGATGGCCAACGCGACCAACCCGGCGACCGCGACCGCCGAGAGTGCGGCGGGCCAGCGCCACCACTCCGCCGGGTGCGGGCCGCTCGGTTCGGCCCCCGCCAGGGACGACGCAACTATCTGTCTCGTGCTGCGATCAACGCGGACTGCCTTCACCGGCCCGACCGGGTTTAAGTCCGCGTCTAGGGCGTACTCCACCTTCCGGTCCCAGTCGAGGCACATCACCCCCGCGGCCCCAGTTAGTCGCAGGCTCGACTCCGGCAGCGGGTGGTTGACCTTCAATTCGGTGACCCGCGTTCGGTCTGCCGCTTGCCTCGCGTCATTGAGGAAGTAGCGGACTTCGACCACCGAGGGGACGAACACCGACTTGGCCGGCTCGGCGAACTCGACCACCTCGTGTTCCCAGCGCCACGTGGGGTGGTCGGCCGGCACACAGACGCACTTGCGCACGAGGTAATTGACTTTCGGGTCGAGCCAGAACTCCTGCCAGTTCGCGCCCGAGTGCGAAAGCGTCAGGTGAATCTCGCCCGACGGCAGGCGCTCGGCGGCGCGGATCGTGGGGCGGTGCCGCAGGAGTTCGTCGAGCGTGTGGTAACTCGCTGGCCCCGGCCCCCAGTGGCTGAACAGCAGGTACTGCCACACGTCACCGCCCGAAGCGTAGACCGGGTGCGGGGTGGAGACGCTCACGGCTGCGCGGTTTGGCCCCCGAGCGTGGTGGGACAACTCGTACATGCGCCCGCCACGCACGACGTACTCCCAGTCGCGGTGGCGGGCGAGTGTCCTGAAAGTATCGCCGGAACGCCAGAACTGACCCCAGGGTCTCGAGAACACGCGTCCCGTCTCATCAGCCGTCGTGCCGGGGCAGGGGGCGCAGTCGTAGCGGCACTCCATCGTCTGGATCGCCCGGATCGCCGCGCGGTTCCCGTCGCGCGCCGCGGCCGTCAGTTGGTCCGGCGTCTCGGCGGCTGGGGCCGGGCAGGCGGCGAGGCAGCAGCACAGTAAGGCGGCGCCGAAGCGGATCAAGTTCAC
>CAXTPM010000308.1:0-6547 GCA_964245865.1 uncultured Fimbriiglobus sp.
GTAACTCGGCGTCGTGCGGCGCGCCTTCGCCGAGGTCGGCGTTCAGCAGCACGCCCACGGCTAGACCCCGCACACGGCCGCGGTGAAGGTGCCGCTGGCATCGACCACGCCGACGCTCGCGGGGATCAGCACCACCTCGCCGACGTTCAGCGTGCGGCCCCCGACGGTGCCCGCCCCGGAGAGGCCGACGACCGCGGTCCATTGGCCGGGGGCGCCGAGTCGCGCGGGGTTGGTCGCGCGGCCGAGGCGGAAGTGGTCGCTCTCGACTAGGACTTCGAGGCCGTCACTGGCGGCGGCGCGCGGCGTCACGGGGTTGTTGGGTCCAGTGGAGAGGTCCGACGCGGCGAGACCGCGCTCGAGGTGCAGCTCGCGCGGCGCGTTCGTCTTCGGGTCGCGCCGGCCCCAGTCGTAGAGGCGGTACGTCAGGTCGCAGGTCTGCTGCACCTCGAACAGCACGATGTCGCGGCCGATGGCGTGCACGGTGCCGGCAGGGAGGAACACGCAGTCGCCCACCTGGGGGGTGAAACTGTGCATCACCTCGGGCAGCGCGCCGGCTTCGAGGGCTTGCGTGAAGTGCGCCGCGGTGGTACCGGGCCGCACGCCGGAGTAGATGCGGCTGGTGGCGGGGTTGGCGTCGAGGATTAGCCACGCCTCGGTCTTGCCGCGGTGCGCGGGGCCGTGCCACTGCCGGGCCAACTCGTCGGTGGGGTGGACCTGCACCGAGAGTTCCTGGCGGGCGTCGAGCAGTTTCAGCAGCAGCGGGAAGCGCTCGGCGTGTCCACAGCCGGCGTCGCCGAGGATGGCGGGGCCGCACTCGGCGAGCACGTCGCGCAGGGTCCGGCCGTGGTGCTCGCCGCCGTCGATCGTGCTGAGGGTGCCCTCGACATCACTGAGTATCCACGCCTCGCCGGTCGGTTCGTCGGCGTGCGGGTGGCCGAGCAGGGGGCGCAGGCGGGTGCCGCCCCAGACCATCGGGCGGAACTGCGGGGCGAACTTCATTGGCGCGGGGGGCGGCGTCATGGGGAGCCGGGCACGGGGTACGGGAGCGGCGAGCCGCGCAGGCCCGCCAACAGGTTTTCGCACGCCATCTCCGCCATTTTCAATCGCGTCGGGCCGGTGGCGCTGGCCACGTGCGGGGCGACGACGCAGTTGGCCAGGGTATAGAGTTCGTGCCTGGCGGGCAGCGGCTCGGGTTCGGTCACGTCCAGCCCGGCGGCAAAAAGCGGGCCGCTCCGCAGGGCGTCGGCGAGGGCGCCTTGATCGACCACCGCGCCGCGACTCGTGTTGACGAACACCGCCCCCGGCTTCATTTTGGCGAACGCCGCCGCGTCGAACAGCCCGCGCGTCTCGGCGTTCAGGTCGCAATGCACGCTCACGAAGTCGCTCGCCGCGAGGAGTTCGTCCCACTCGACGCGCCGGGCGCCCAACAGTTCCTCGGCGTCGGGCTTGGGGGTGCGCGCGGTGTACAGCACCGGCATCCCCCAGCCGAAGTGCAGCCGCCTGGCGACCGCGAGGCCGATGCGGCCCATGCCGACGATGCCGAGGGTCTTGCCCGAGAGTTCGCGGCCGATGTAGCCCAGCGGCTCCCAGGTTTGCCACTTGCCCGCTTTGGCGTCGGCCACGCACTCGGTGAGGCGCCGGGCCGCGGCGAGCATCAGCGTGACGGCCAAGTCGGCGGTCGAGTCGGTAAGCACGCCGGGGGTGTTGCCGAGCCTCACGCCCCGCGCCGCGCAGGCCGGCACGTCGAAGTTGTTAAAGCCCACCGCGTAGTTGGCCACGACTTTGAGCTTCGGCGCGGCGGCGAGCAACTCGGCGTCGATGCGGTCGGTGAGCATCGTCAGCAGGCCGTCGGCGTTGGCGGTGCGCTCGCGCAGTTCGGCGGGACTCGGCGGCAGGTCGCCGGGCCAGACCTCGACGGTGGCGGTGCCGTCGAGGGATTGCAAGCCCTCGGGAACGACGCGGCGGGTGACGAAGACGTGCATGGCAGGAGAGTGGGGAGTGAGGAGTGGGGAGTGAGGAGTGCGAAGCCGATGAGGCGGTGGTAGGAGTATTCTCACCCCACTCACCCCTCCCCACTCCTCACTCTCTGCGGCCATCTTAGCGAAACTGGCGCAGACACTCGCCCGCCGGGTGGGGTATCGTCCCCGCGCTTGCCCCGGTCCCCCGGCCGGGCGTACTTCCCTGGGCGAAAGGAATCCCCCCATGACCCGGACCCGCTTGAAACTGATGGTCGGCGGCTTCGGCCTCGGCCTGGGCGCCGTCGCGGCCGTGGCCGACGTGCCGGCCGGCTGCGCGCCGAAGACGACCGCGCACACCGTGGCCAAGATGGTGCCCGCCGAGCCGCCGGTGAAGGTCGAGCCGCCGAAGCCCAGCGACTTGCCGGTGCCGACGCTGCCGGCGATGCCGCCGAGTCCGGCGGCGATTCCGGTGATCCCGCCGCCGGCCCCGGTCGCGGCTCCTGCGCCGCCCCCGCCGACGTTGCCCAGCCCGACGGTGCCGGAGGTGGCGAAGATCGAGCCGCCGGCGATGCTGCCGCCGACTGCGAGCGTTCCGTTCAGCGCGAACGTGAAGACCAATGGCGAAGTCCGCATGGACCCCCCAGCGCTGCCGGCACCCGTTGCGGCCCCGTTGCCCGTCATTCCGGGCGGGCAAGTTCTGGTCCCGGCACCCGCGCCGCCGGCGCCCGCCCGCACGGAACCGCAACCGTCGCCGGTGCCGACTGGTTTTCACTCGCGGTTTTCGCCAAATCCGGGCGAGAACCCGACGCCTGGGTTCAACTTCAGCGCGACGACGCCCCCCGCTCCGACACGGGAGGTCACGAAGGGCTACGACCCAACCGCCGTGTCGTTCAAGCCTGACCCGGTTGTTGAGTCGCCGAAGCCCGCCCCCGTCACCCCCGCCGCCGCAGTCGAGCCGGCCAAGGAACTCGAGCGCAAGCTGAAAGTCATCCTGCACATGGGCGACGGCCGGCCGCGGTTCGAAGTGCGCGACGGCGAGGAGGTGTACCTCAAGATCGCCAGCGACCGCGTGGATGTCAAATCGCCCACCGAGAAGGACGCCAAGGGCGCCCCCGCGATCATGCGGGCCAGCGGCGCCGTGCGCTTCGTCACCCCCGGCGGCGAGGGGACTTGCAACGAACTGACGGTGCATCCCGGCACCGGCCTCGTGACCGTCTCGGGCGGGGTGAAGTTCACCTACAACTGGGGCCAGGTGCAGACGACCGTGGGGGGCGAGCAGATGACGTTCCGCCTCGGCTCGATGCCGGGCGCGGCGCCGGCGCAAGTGTCGTCGCGGTTGGAGTAGCCGCCTGGGGGCGCTGCGGGCGGAAATCGCTCGCGTGGCGGCTGCAGTTGTGAGAATGCGTTCTAGAGTCGGAGTGGCCCCGAACCGCCGGGCCGGCACGCCCCGCCGGCCGCGCTCGGGGGCACCGACGACTGGGAACCCGCGATGACGGCCGCCCCGACGACCCTGCTCGCCCTCGACCCCGGCCTCGCGGTGCCCCTCGGCATCGGGGTCGCCGTGGCGGCAATCGTGCTGATCGGCCTGCTGGTGCTCGCGCTGCGCGGCGAGGGCGGGCCGATGCGGCGCAGCCGCCTGCGCAAACTCGAGCGCTCGGTCAACAGCCCCGAGGACGCCCACCAGTCGTTCTCCGACCGCCGCAACTCGATCCGCCGCGAAGGCCCGGCCGTCAAAATCTCCGCCACCTCCCCGGCCCTGCGCGGCAAGCCCGAGACCGGGTTCGTGCTCGACCGCAGCACCGGCGGCTTGCGCGTGGCGCTTTCGGTGGCCGTGCCGTCGGGGAGTAGCCTGAAGGTGCGGGCGCAGAACGCGCCGGACACGGTGCCGTGGGTGACGGTCATCGTCCGCAGTTGCCGCAACACCGGCGGGCACTTCGAGCTGGGCTGCGAGTTCGACCAGACCCCGCCGTGGAACGTGCTGCTGCTGTTCGGGTGAGCAGGGCCAGGGGACAGGGGTAAGGGACCAGGGAAGCCCAGGGATGACCATCCCTGGGTGCTTTGCTTCGGGGCGGCGCGGACCCGGCGACGTTCGTCACCGGGCTTTCATCTCGTTCTCTGCGCCTCAGTCATCGACCTGATCCTTGAAGGATCGCGTGCCCACGCGCGCCAAGAACCTCGCCTTCTGGGCCGCGCTCAACTCCTTGACGTAGCGCTTGCGCACCGCCTCGACCCAGCGGATCGGGCGCTTGCCGTAGTCGGTCTTGACGCGCACCAGCACCGGGCCGGGGTGGCGCAGCGCCTGCGCCACGGCCATGTCGAGGTCGTCGCCGGGCGCTACGTCCTGGAATGCCACGCCGAAGCCCTGCGCGAGCGCGGGGTAGTCGAGGCGCGCCAGGTGCGTGGCCGTGGTGCGCTTGTAGGCGGGTTCCTGGAGAATCTGCATGTAGTGGTACGCCTGGTCGTCCAAGACGAACCACTTCACCGGCAAGTTCTCGCGCGCGGCGGTCGAGAGTTCGGCGATGC
The DNA here is from genome assembly GCA_964245865.1 of uncultured Fimbriiglobus sp. Classification (GTDB taxonomy): domain Bacteria; phylum Planctomycetota; class Planctomycetia; order Gemmatales; family Gemmataceae; genus Fimbriiglobus. The sequence continues at coordinate 4,482 of CAXTPM010000308.1, forward strand.
CCATCAGCAAACAGCCGTCGCCGGTGAGGGTGGCGATCGCCCTGCCGGGACTCACGCGCGCCGCACCGATCGCGGCCGGGATGCTCCAGCCCATCGACTGGTTATCAACCGGGTTGAAGTAGGTGCGCGGCCGGTTGACCTGGTAGAACTCGGCGGCGAGGTGTTCGCTCGCCGAAACGTCGGTGAACAGCGCCGCGTCGCACGGCAACTGCCGGCGCAGCGCCAAAATCAGGCCGAGCGGATCGACGCCGCGCGCGCTGTGGGAAACCGCGCCCAACGACTTTGACTGCTCGCCGCGCGCGTGCCGGATGCGCGCACTCAGGTGGGTGTCGCACCCCCGCCGCAGCCGGGGCGCGGCGGCGAGCACCGCCTGCAGGAACGCGCGGCTATCACAGTGGACGGCCACGTCGGTGCGGACCACGGCGTTCAGGTTGGCGGGGTTGGCATCGACGTGGATCACCCGGCGGACAGTCGGGTTGCCGTAGTAGCCGGTGCTGACCTCGCTGAACTTCACGCCGATGGCCAGGAGCGTCGTGACGCCGGATTTTAGGGGGTGCAGCGGGTCCGACGCGAACGCCTTCTCGGCCACCCTGGACGCGTGCGCGCCGAAGCCCCACCCCACCGAGAGCGGGTGCGCTTCATCAATGCAGCCCTTGCCGGACACACTGGTGGCCACCGGCGCCTGCAAGAGTTCGGCGACCGCCGCTAACTCCGCCGAGGCGTCCATGCTCCCGAGGCCGGCGTAGATGCCGACGCGCTCGCGCGGGTCGCTCAAGAGCGCGATCGCCTGCTCGACGCACGCCGAATCGAACGCCAGCCCAACGTCGGCGGGGGGCGGGCAGTGGAACTCGGCCTGTTCGATGAGCAGGTTGTACGGCACCACCACCGCCACGGGGCCGGGTTCGCCGGACATCGCCTGCCGGAACGCCTGCCGCACGGTCTGCGGGAGTTGCCGGACATCCGCCACCGGGTAGACCGCTTTGCACACGGGCTTGAGCAGCGCCACCGTGTCGAGCGAATGCACCTGGAACGGCCGGGATTTGGGGCCGTGCGCCACGTCGCCTACGATCGCTACCACGGGGATGCTATCCAGCAAGGCCTCGCCTAGTCCCGTGAGCGCGTTCGTCACCCCCGGCCCCGGCACCACGCACAGTACCCCCGGCCGGCCGGTGACGCGCGCGGCGCCGTCGGCCATGCACGCCGCCGCGAACTCGTGCGCGCACAATAAATACGGCACGCCGCGCGCCTTCAACTCGTCCCAGAGTTCGTTCTCCTGCGCCCCTGGGATGCCGAACACCGTGCTGGCGTTCTCCAGCCGCAGCGCCTCGGCAATCGCCTGCGCCCCAGTCAACTTGCCCGAGACGTAGCCCTCCGGGCCGCCGCGCAATCGCGCAATCGGCCCGGCCTCGGCGCGGCCCCGGTTCGCCAGCGTCGCGGCCACGGCTCCGCCGGCCAGCGCGCAGGCTTCGAGCACCGTGCGGCGCGAACAGGGCCAATCCATGGCGGCACTCGCAAGGGGGCAGAGGAGTGAAGGCCTGGGAGTTTCGGCATTCTGGGGGGAGGAGAAGGAAGAAAAGTGTGAAGTGCGAAGAGTGAAGTGCGAAACCAGAGACCGCAGCCGGGAGACGCCGTCATGGGGTCGTTCTGCCTTTCACACTTCACTCTTCGCACTTCACACTTTTCTTCCCTCCCTTGACCTGCCGCCCCGAGAAGGCAATAGTGAACTTGCCTCTGCAGTGTTCGCCATTCGGCCAGCACTTTTGGTGGACCTACAAGTACCTGCAGTGGAAGCCGACTTTAATCGGCCGGCGGATCGCAAGCCCACCCCGGTGTCACAGCCGGACTGTAGTGGGATCCGAGAAACCGGCCGGGGGCTTCCGCCTCATTTTAGCGGGTTCCCGGAAGTGGCCGAGACGGCACAGGTGGAGGCACTTTTTCCCACAATCCGGCCGGATTTCCGGCCGGATTTTTTTTGCCCACGCCCCGGCCGCTAACGCCGTGAGGGCCGCACTCAAGTCGGCCTCCGGTCACGGGGTTGCGGCAACTCCGACTCCTACGCAAGTTTC
>CAXTPM010000309.1:0-6545 GCA_964245865.1 uncultured Fimbriiglobus sp.
ACCTTCGTGTCGATCTCCCGCCCGAACCTCTCGCCGACGACCATCGGCTACCGCAACGCCGAGCGTCTGAACCTTGGGCTGGGGGCCGGGGACGACGCGGTGACGGTGTTCGGCACGCCGGCCGGGACGACCCTGGGCGTGGCCGGCAACGGCGGCGCGGACGGCCTCACCCTCGACGCCTCGGCCGCGACGACGGCCGTGGTCGGCACCGTCGCGGCCGACGCCATCACCGGGGTGACCGGCGGGCCGGTCCAGTACGCCGGCATCGAAGCCGTCGCGCTGCGCCTGACTGCGCTCGCCGACGAGTTGACCTTCGCCGGCACCGCACCCAGCGCCGGGTACACCGTGTTCGCCGGGGCCGGGAACGACCGCGTCTTCGGCGCGGCGGCGACTAGCCCACTCGCGCTCAACGGCGAGGCCGGCGACGACGTGCTGGTCGGCGGCAGCGGGGACGACGCCCTGGACGGCGGGGCGGGCAACGACCTGCTGATCGGCGGTCGCGGCCGGGATACCCTTCAGGGCGGCGACGGCGACGACCTGCTGATCGCCGCTTCGACCGCCTACGACGCCGACCGCACCGCCCTCGCGGCGATCTTCGCCGAGTGGACCCGACAAGATGTCGAGATCGCCACTCGAGTCGCTCGGCTGCGCGGCACGCAGACCGGCGGCGCGAACCTGGGCTACACCCTGACCGCCTCCACCGTGATCGACGACGCCGACCCGGACGTACTCGCCGGCGGGGCCGGGGCCGACTGGTACTTCTTCCGCCTCCGCAGCGACCGGCTGACCGACTACGCGGACGGGGACTTCACGAACTGATACGCATCCCAGTTAAAAACTGTCTTCCGAGCGGGGGGTGTGAACCCCCGAGTGCCCGCCCCCGGCGCACTCGGGGGTTCACACCCCCCGCTCGGAAGACCAAGGCCCGGCGGCTAGTTCCTGGGGTGAGTATCACTCTTTTTTAAGACGATTTTGTACAGGACGGCCACCAACGCTTCGTGGAACGCTTTCTTCGACCTGTCCAGATACCCCGACTTCAGAAAGCGCAGGACCGTATCAACATCGGCCGGGAAGGACGGCTGCCGCAAATCCGACTTGAGCCGCGCCAGGGCCGCCGTGCCCTGGACCGGCGCGTGCGACAGGAGGTGGCCGATGGCGTGCGTGATGTGCGCCCGCACCGCCTCCGGGGACGGCTGGTACAGCGAGTCCGGCTACGCAAACGCCGGGTGGGCGCAGCGGTTACGGTCTTCGCGTAGCCGGACCAAGTCCGTCAACTCGGCGCCCGAGATGAACTCGTGTTGGTCCGCAGCCAGTTCGAGCAAGCTGTTCTCGAATCCCTGGAGGCGGCGCCCGGCCTGCGGCTTCAGTGAGTTGGTCGCGGCGGGATCGCCCTGGACCTCCAGCTCTCGTAATTTGCCGATGATGTCGTAAGTCACCGCAACCCAGGTCGCCACGACGGCCGAGCGATAGGCCCGACCACGATAAGCCGCGACCGCCTCGCCGATGTAAGCCCGGCTATTTCGGTCGCGGACAGTCGATACGAGTTCGGCGAGGTCGGTCATCACGGCTCAGCTTGGTAGAGCGCTATGGTTCGGGACCAAGAGGTCGCAGGTTCAGAGCGCGTCCGACAATCGAGGCGTGGGCGATCGCCATAAACGACGCAACCCCCAGTGTTGCTGAAGGGGGTGTGCAGTCGGGCTGACAGGATTTGAACCTGCGACCTCTTGGTCCCGAAGCACTCGGCCGGACGGGCGTCCGATTGGCGGAAAGAACCTGTTCCCCGACACTTTACGGCGTCGCCGGGGGGCGGCAAGGGGTGGCGAAGAAGGTCGAAGACGGGCGGTACGGCGGGGGTAAAACGGTACACAGGCGGTACGGCACATGGCCGCCGCGCGTTCAGGCTGCCCCCAGTTGGAAACCGCTCGCGCGGCGACCGGCTTGGGGTGGCGTCCCCCCGCTGCTAGCCCGACTTGGCGTCCACGTTTTCCACGTCGTCGTGGTCCACGCCCTGATGTCAACCCTGTGTTGCTCGTACGGCTCGGGGGCGGCAGGGGGTTCGGCACGCGGGGGAACATCGTTCGACATTGGCACCGCCGCCTGGGAATCGCAACGCCGGCGGCGCCGAACTTGCTCACGCCTCTGGCGGCCCCGACCCATTCCCGCACTGGAGACGCCATGCGTCCGTTCGTGCTGCTCGCGGCTCTCAGCGCGCTGACTGCTGCGGCGCCGGCGCAAGCCCAGGGGCCGGACGCGGCCGGGTTCGTGACCGGGCTGTACCGGCGGTACATCGGGACCGACCCGGACCCGGCCGGCCTCGCGTTCTGGGTCGAGAAGCTCGGCCGCGGGCTGCCGCCGTCGGAGGTGCACGCGAACGTAATTGGCAGCCAGCAGTACTTCGACCAGGTCGGCCAGAACAACGCCGCGTTCATCACTCGGGCTGTGTCCGAGGTCGCCGGCCGGCCGCCGACGCCCGCGGAGGTCGATGCCCAGTTGCGCCGGCTCCAGCGGCTCGGGAACGACCGCGTGAAGTGGGCGCGCGAGTTCCTCCGCGGGGTCGGGGCGGCGCTGCCCCCGCCCCCGCCCGCCGCCGCGGACCTGCCGGCCCGGCTGGTGACGACGTGCCAATTACTGGCCCAGGCGGCGCGGTCCGAGTGCCCCGGCCCGGCCGGGTGGCTCGTCGTGAACCAGGCCAACAACCTGGTGGTCGCGGCGGTCGCGGGTCGCCCGGTGCTCGAGAACCCTGTGGCCAACCCCGCGGGCGCCGAGCAGATGCTCCAGAACATCGAGGGGGGACTGGGCGGGCTGCGGAACGGCCTGGCCGCGGCCGGGCTGCCCGCCCCCAACACCCGGCTGCACGCGGACCAGGCGGCGGAGATCGTGGCCGCGTTCCGGCCGGGGGCCGGCCCCGGCGTGCCGGGCCAGCCCCCCGGCCAGCCGGCCCCGTTCCCCCCAGGCGGTGTCTTGGCCGGGCCGGATGTCCAGCGGCTCGGGCCGCTCGCGCGTGACCTGTCGCGGCAGACCCGGCAGGCCGTGGCGACCGTCCGCGCCGCCGCCCGCCCGGACTGGGCGTCCCGGCGGGTGTTGACCGAACTCGAGCAGGCGGCGGCCGGGGTCGACCGGGTGCGCGCGGATGTCCGCCCCGGCGTCCCGGTCGCCAACTTGCATGCCCAGTTAGGCCAGGTCCGGGCGGAACTCGCGGGGGTGAACCAGGCCGTTGCCGCCGGGACGCCCGATCCGCGGGTTCGGCAGTCGTGGTACGAGATGGCCGCCTCATTCGACCGGCTGGCCGCGGCCGCCGGCCTGCCGCCGACCGGGACCCCGGTCCCAGGCGGGGTGGCCGTCCCGCCCCAGGCGCTCGCTGCGCTCGACTCGGCCATCGCCCAGGCGGACGCCGCAGCGGCCGGGTTCACCCCGTACCAGTTCTACCACCCGGCCGTCGGCCGACTGCAGGCCGAACTCGGCGACCTGCGGAACAAGCTCGCGCGGCTCCGGCAGATGCTGACCCAGAACCCGCCCCGCCAGCAGGTTCTCGCCGAGGTCGCCGCGATCGGGGCCGAGTTCCGGAGCGCCCAAAGTTTCCACAACCAGGCCGTCGCCGGCGGGCGGATCCCGAACGCACCGAGTCTGGACGGACTCGGGAACGCCCTGGCCGGATTCAACGCGGTTTTGGCCCAGTGGAACTGAACCCGACCGGAGACCGTCGATGACCCGCCGCTGGATCGCAGGCCCGCTGGTTGCCACGCTGCTCGCCGCCCCGTCGCCCGCACAGGACAAGGCACCGCCGAAACCCGTCCCGGCGGCGGACGTGACCGAGGCCGAGGCGGCGTTCGACGCGGCCGTCCGGGCGACCGCCCGCGCGATCCGGGTCGCCCCTGGGTACACGCTCACCGCGACCTCCGCCTGGAAGCGATCCGACGCCGGCGGGGACCGGGCCGGGACGAACGTCGTCGTCGTCCGGGCGGCCGAGCCGGGCCGGTTCCGGATCGACGCGACCACGCCCGACGCCCCGGCGGCCGGGGTGACCGTGGCCGCGGACGGGGGCACGATCACGCGCCTGTCCTGGGCCGCGAACGCCTACGCAGTCACGCCGACCGACCGCCCGACGGACGACCTGCAGGCGGACGGGCTGACGGTCCCGGCCCTCCAGGCCGTAGGCATCGACTGGCTGCTCCACCCGGACCTGCACGGGGCGGTCGCGGCCCAGGTGGTCCGGGTCGAGGACCTCGGCGTCCGGGCGTTCCGGGTCGCCCTAGCGAGTGGGGCGGAGGTGGAGGTCCGGTTCGGCGCCGACGCGCTCCCCGTTTCGGTCACGTCCACCCGGCGGGTGCCGGTCGGCGAGAAGCTGACCGTCGCCGTCGCGCTCACGACCAAGCTGGCCTGGGACATGACTGTCCCGCCCGCGGACGCATTCCGCGTGGCGGTCCCGGCCGGGGCGACGAAGATCGACGACGTGACGGAACTGACCGGGGAGGGGGTCGCCGGGCTGGTCGGCAGGCCGGCCCCGGCCGTTGCGTTCGCCGGGCTCGACGGCAAGCCGGTCGCGCTCGCGGCCCGGATCGGGAAGGGGCCGGTCGTCGTCTACTACTGGGCGACGTGGGCGGCCCCGAGCGCGGAGGACATGCCGGACCTGAACCGGTTCGTCGCGGGGTACGCGGCGAAGGGTGTGAAGTTCCTGGCGGTGAACGTCGGGGAGTCGGCGGAGTACGTGAAGGCGTTCGCGGCGAAGGTCGGGTACTCCGGGGAGGTGGCGCTCGACCCGGCCGGCGCGGCGATGGCGGCGCTGTGGCTGCGCGGCGTCCCCGCGGCGGTGGTCATCGGCCCGGACGGCTCGGTGCGCGCCGTCCACCGCGGCACTCGGGAGGCGGTTCGCAAGGGCGTCCAGGACGACCTCAACAAATTGCTGGCCGTCCCGGCCAAGAAATAACCCACGCGTCGATCGCTGCGCCGGCCCGCGGCCGCTCGATGTTGCCGGCGGCTCGGGCATCTACCAGGTGGCCACGTTCGTCAATCCTACGGCGGCGGGCCACGTCGAGACCCACATCTTCAGGACCTCGTCCGGTAAGCAACTCACGACCCGGCCGGAGCAGTCGCGGCGGTACGTCGGCTGGTCGGGCGACGGCGGCAAGTGCTTCCCCTACAACGCCGAGGTCATGCTCACCGACGGCTCGTTCTGGGGCTCGGGCTACGAGGCCCGCTTCGAGCTCTGGCACACGTCCCCCGACGGAACCCAGACCAAGCTCGCCGAGAAGACGCGGTCGGTCAGCGACTGGCAGCGCTGACGCGGCGGCCAGGCAGCGCCGAACCGGGCGCGGCTGCGGACACCCGCCGGGCTACCGGACAAACTCGGTTCGGTTTCGACAACGAAGGGCAGTCGATCAGCATCCGTCAGTTGAAGAGCGCAACAGCGTCCCCGCGGTGCGCACGTACGCCGTCGGCCGCTCTATGTTCCGGGAGTAGTTTCGCCTCTCCGCCGGGGGGACGGGCATGCGCGCCTGGGTCGAGCGCGAACTGGCCGCCGGGAGTTCCCAGACGAGCGGCTGAAGGCCCGCCTGGGGCAACTGCTCGGCGACCTGGGCGAGCGGATCGGCCAGACTCTCCCGACGGCGTGCCAGGACTGGGCGGCACCAGGACTGGGCGGCGACCAAGGCCGCGTACCGGTTCTTCGACAACCCCCCCCGAGTGGACGACCAGACGATCCTGGGCGGGCACGTAGCCGCTACCACTGGGCGGTTCGCCGCAGTTGCCGGCACCGTCCTGGTGCTGCACGACATGACCGAGTTCAGCTTCACCCAGAACACCCCGGACGCCGTCGGGTACCTGTCGTACGGGAAGGGCCGGCACGTCACCCACACCGCCTGCGGGCTGCTCCTACACTCCAGCCTGGTGGTCACCACGGGCGGCCTACTGCTCGGCCTGGCGGCCGTGAAGTTCTGGCCCCGCCGGGCGTTCAAGGGGACGAACGCGGCCGAGCGGACGGTCAACCCGACGACCATCCCGATCGAGCAGAAGGAGAGCTACCGCTGGCTGACGAGCCTGGCGGAGTCCGCGCGGCGGCTCGGCGACCCGGCCGGGCACGTCCACGTCGGGGACCGGGAGGCGGACATCCTCGAGCTGTTCCACGCCGCGGCCGACGCGAGAACCCACTTCCTGGTCCGCACCGCAGTGGACCGGCTGGCCGGGCGGGGCGGGACGGCGGTCGCCAGGGTGATGAAGCGGCAGCCCGTCCGCGGCACGCACGCGGCGGAGGTCCGGGACGACTGCGGGGCGGTCTCGACGGCCGTCGTCCGCGTGCGGTTCTGTCGGGTCACCGTCCACCCGTCGGCGGCGAAGCGGAAGCGGTACGGGCCGCTGCCGCTCACCGCCACCCACGCCCACGAGCGGGGTCGGCCGGCGGGGCGGGGGCCGATCCGGTGGAAGCTGCTGACCGACCTGCCGGTGGACGACCTGGCGGCGGCGGTCGAGAAACTGGAGTGGTACGCCCTGCGGCGGGCGATCGAGGAGGGCATGGCGCGCCTCGGCGCGCTCATTTCCTCCGAGCTTTCCGT
>CAXTPM010000310.1:0-6543 GCA_964245865.1 uncultured Fimbriiglobus sp.
ACGATGGCGTGGTGGGCCACGCAGCCTGAGGCGTGGGCGGCGTGCCGACTCGGGGCGCGCGACCCGGCCGAGGTCATGCCGGAGTACCTGGCCTGGGTGAGAACCTTGCCCGGCAAGCCGGTGTTCGTGGGGTACCCGGCGGCGTATGACTTCCTGTTCGTCTACTGGTATTTAATGCGGTTCGCGGGGCAAAGCCCGTTCTCGCACTCGGCGCTCGACATCAAGACCTACGCGATGGCGCTCCTGGGCACCGAGTACCGCGCGTCGGTGAAGCGCAACATGCCGGCCGCGTGGTTCGGCGATCAAGCGCACACGCACGTGGCGCTGGACGACGCGCTGGGGCAGGGCGTGCTGTTCTGCAACATGCTCGTGGCGCGGCGGAAACTTTTGGGCGGGCCTGGCGCGTGAGTGCCCGGTTTCGCGGCCTTCGAGGCGGTTGGCGCGAACCCGCCGGCGGATGGCCGTGTCCCGCACCGCATGGACACCCGACACCTGACCGACACGTTCGCCCGCATCGGCGCCCGGCTGAAGTTCGCCGGGCCGCGCGGCCGCTTTAGTAACTCCGCCGTGTCGCTCGACGTAGGCGATGACCGGCGCGGCGAGTTCTTCGAGATCGCCCGCCGCGCGACCCCGGCGCCGCCGGAACTCGCGGTGCTCGACGCGCGCCCGGCCGAGCGGCACCTCTTGCTGATGGTGCGCGAGGGCGGCACCAAGTCGAAGTTCCTCTGCGGCCACGACGAGCGGCACTGGTTCGTCGCCGGGGTGCCCGAGGCCGCGCCGGTCGGCACCGTCGCCCAGGCCGTCGAGGCGCTCAAGCCGGCCGAGGTGCTCGCCGCGCAAGCGGTTCTGCACCTGACCCGCGGCGAGCGCAACCGCCGCAAGAACGCGGCGTTCGTCCGGCAGGGCGAGTGGTTCTTCCTCCCCGCGCCCGACTTCGCCCCCGGCGACCGGCTCGTGCTGGGCTGGGAGCCGATCACTCGCGGCGTCGGGGGCAAGCCGCACTTCGTCGAGCGGCTGGTGCGCTTCGGCGGCGAGTCGGTGCACGTCTGCAGTCGCCACCCCGGCGGCGTCACCCCCGCGCAGTACGCCGAACTGCTCGCGCGCGACCCGCGGGCCAAGTCGTGGGGCTGGCGCGCGATGCGGCGCAACCCCGGCGTGTACGTCCGGGGCCGCGTCCGCCACGCCGACCACGCCACGATTACCCTCGCCGGGTGGCACCGGGTGCTGATGAACACCGAGGGCCAGTCGAAGGCGATGCGCAGCGTGGCGTTCCTGGACTAGCGGGGGCCGCTAAGATACGGGTGCCCCCCGCACCCCGAGCCGCAACCGCATGTCCAGTCCCGAATCGCCCGATGTCGTCGGCATCGACCTCGGCACCACCAACTCGCTGGCCGCGTTCGTCCGCGCTGGCCGCCCGGAAGTCGTGCGCGACGCCGGCGGCAACGCCCTGGTGCCGAGCGTGCTGAGCTTCCCCGCGTCCGGCGAGGTGCTGGTCGGTACGGCCGCGCGGGAGCGGGCCTTGCGCGACCCGACGGGGACGGTGTTCAGCGTCAAGCGCCTCATGGGCCGCACGCTCGCCGACCTCGCGGCCGACCTGCCGACGATCCCCCAACAGTTGGTCGAGCGCGAACTCGAACCCGGCCGCAGGGTGCTGCGCGTGGTCGTCGGGGGCCGGGAGCGCACGCCGGAGGAACTCTCGGCGCTGATTCTGGCCGAGGTGCGGGCGCGGGCCGGGAACCCGCGCCGGGCGGTCATCACCGTGCCCGCGTACTTCGACGACGCGCAGCGCCAGGCGACGCGCGACGCCGGCAAGATCGCGGGCCTGGATGTCCTGCGCATCGTCAACGAGCCGACGGCAGCCGCACTGGCGTATGGCCTCGACCGCGCCCCGTCGGCGGGGGCGGGCGTGGTGGCGGTCTACGACCTCGGCGGCGGCACGTTCGACTGCTCGGTGCTGCGGCTCGACGGCGGCGTGTTCAAGGTCTTGTCCACCCACGGCGACACGCACCTTGGCGGCGACGACTTCGACTGGACGCTGGCGCGCTTCGCCTCGCTCAAAGCGGGGGTGAGTTTCGACGCGCCCGACCCCGAACTGATCCAGCACCTGCGCGCCGCCGCCGAGCGGTGCAAGCGCGAACTCTCGGCCGCGGAGTCGGCCACGTTCGCGCTCTCGATCCCCGCGCGCGGCCTCTCCGTAAGTCAGGCGGTGACGCGCGCCGAGTTCGACGGCCTCGCGCGCCCGCTGGTGGCCCGCTCGCTTGAGTCGTGCCGCCGGGCCTTATCCGACGCCGGCGTGGAAGTGGCCGACATCGCCGAGGTCGTGCTGGTGGGGGGCGCCACGCGTACCCCGCTCGTGCGCCGCGAGGTCGAGGCGTTCTTCGGCCGGGCGCCGCACACCGAACTGAACCCCGACGAGGTGGTCGCCCTCGGCGCGGCCGTGCAGGCCGACATCCTCGCCGGCAACACCCGCAGTACGCTGCTGTTGGACGTGGTGCCGCTGTCGCTGGGTGTGGAGACCTACGGCGGCGTGGTCGATCAACTGATCCACCGCAACTCGACCGTGCCGTGCTCCGCGACCTCGCGCTACACCACGTTTAAGGACGGCCAGACCGCGATCAAGCTCAACGTCTATCAGGGCGAGCGCGAGCTAGTCAAGGACTGCCGGCTGTTGGGCGAACTCACCTTGAGCGGCATCCCGCCGATGCCGGCGCAGTTGCCGCAGGTCGATGTTACGTTCCTGGTGGACGCCGACGGCATGCTAACCGTCGCGGCGAGAGAGCAGCGCAGCGGCACTTCGGCGGCGGTGCGCATCCAAGCCGCAACGGGGATCGCGCCCGAGGAAGTCGAGCGACTGGTACTAGAGAGCGTGGAGCACGCACACGCGGATTTCGCGGCGCGCAAGCTCGTCGAGCTGATGAACACAAGCGATGTCGATCTGCGCCACGCGCGCCGGGTGCTCGCGGTAGCCGGCGGCGGGCTGACGCCGGCCGGGCGCGCCGCCGTGGACGCGGCCATCGCCCGGCTGGAGGCGGCGCGCGGGGGCGGCGACGTGACCGAACTCGGCCGGGCGTTCGACGCGTTCAAGGTCGCCACCGACCCGCTGGCCGAACTCGGGATGAACCAGGCCGTCGGCGGGCTGCTGCGCGGCCAGTCCGAGTCCGACATCCGCACCGACCCGCCAGCCCCCCCGAGGACCGACCGATGAGCCTGACCTGGACCGACGCGCGCGAACTCGGCGAACTGCTGTACGAGCGCTACGACACGCTGAACCCGCTCACCGTGCGCTTCTCGGATTTGCACAAGTGGGTGCTCGACCTGGAGGGCTTCGAGGGCGACCCCAAGGCGAGTAACGAGAAGCTGCTCGAAGGCATCCAGATGGCGTGGTACGCCGAGTGGCAGGACGGGCAGGACTAGTATGCCGGCGTCGGAGTCGATCAACCGCAGGAGTGCGAGCATGGCGGCCGACGCAGCGTTGGGTACGGGCGAACTCGTGTTCCGGCCGAGCCTCCGGCACCCGCTCTCGCAGTTCGGCTGCGCGGCGATCCTGGCCGCGATCTCGGCGTGGAGCGCGTCGCGCGGTCTCGACTCGGCGGGGGTGGCGGCCGGCCTGGCGGTGCTGGCCGCCTGTTTCGGCGCCTGGGTTCTCGTCGGCCGGCGCTTCCAGCTACGCCTCTCGCCCAGCGGCTTCGAGTACGGCGCCGCCAACCGGCGCTTCATCTTCCTGTGGTCCGATATCGCCGGGTTCGGCGTCTGCCGCACCGCGCAGGGCCGGGAGTACGTGGGCTTCACGCTCGCCAACCCCTCAGCCCTCGGCGAGCAGGAGCGGCGGGCCAACCGGCGCTTCGGCGGGTTCGACGGCTACCTGCCGGGCTTCTACGGAGTCCCGGCCGGCGAACTGGCCGCGCGGCTGGAGGCGTGGCGGCGGGGCGCGGCCGAGCCGGCGGCGTGAGGCGGGGCGGGATTCAACTACTTAACGGAGGCCGGGCGATGGCGATCAACTTGGTGAGCGTGGCCGAGGCGAGTGCCGACTTGCCGGGCCTCTTGGCGCGCCTGGCGCCGGGGGAGGAGGTGTACATCGTGGACGGCGAGTTCATCGTCGGCCGGGTGGCCGGCGTGCGCGTCACGGCTCCGACGCCGACCCGCCGCGTCGGCCCTGGGCTGGCTAAGGGCTGGCTCACGGTCGTTGCGGAGGACGAGGAACACGTCGAACACTTCGGCGAGACGATCCGGTGAGGGCATTCGCCGACGCGCACGCGCTGATCTGGTACTCGATCGCGTCGCCGCGGTTGAGCGCGACTGCGGGGCAAGTCATGGCCGACCCGGCCAACGAGATTTTCGCCAGCGCGGCCTCGCTCTGGGAGATCGCAATCAAGGTCGGCACCGGCAAACTCGCACTCGGGCGGAGCTACGGCGACTTCCTCGATGTCTGCCTGAATTACTACGGCTTCGTCCTCTACCCTATCGAACCCCGCCACTTCGTCGCGGTGGCGGCGCTGCCGTACCCCAGTGCCCACCGCGACCCGTTCGACCGCATCCTCGCGGTGCAGGCCGTCGCCGACGGAGTCAAAGTTGTGAGCGCCGACACGGCCCTCGACCAACCAGTACGGCGTCGCGCGTGTCTGGTGAGCCGCTACCGAACAGGGAAGCCCGGAAACAGTTCGCCCGGCCCCGGCGGCTCGCTGCGGGGGGGCACCGGCTTGGCGGGGCTGAATAGCCACACGATTTGCCGGCGAAGGTAGCGCGCGAACCGCCGCAGCGTGACGCGCAGCACGAGCGCCACGATCAGAAGCGCCGGCGCCCACGGCAGCACCGCCACGCCCACGAGTGCGACGCCCTGGGCGAGCGCCACCAGCCAGCCCCAACTCGCGGCAAGGGTGTCGGCGGCGCGGCGCCCGAACGGGGTATCGGCTGCCTCGGCCGAGTCGGTCAGCGTCACGCGCAGCCGCGCGGGAGGGCCGGGGTCGGCCCCGGCGCGGCGGACGAGTTCCTTGCCGCGTTGCTCCCCCAGCGCTTCGAGTTCCGAAATTGCCGCCTCGACTTCGGCCGGCTGGCCGCGCCAGACCCACTCGCGCGACGGCGGCGCAGACCGCCACACCTCGCGCTCGCCGACGAGGTTGTGCCGCGCGGCGATGTCCAGGGCGCGGGGCGCGGCCGAGGTGAGGGGAGCGGCGAGTTCGAGCGACGCGGACTCCAGCGGGTGCTGCGCGCCGGCGCGGCCCGCGAACAGGCCGAGGAGTGTGGCGGCGAGTGCGATTGCGCGCGGACCCAGGGGCGGTCGTCCCTGGGCTTTCGGGGTTTCCGTTTGCCGCGGCTTGCTCGTCATCTCTTCCATTCCGCGATCCGAACTCCGCGTTTCTGCCGTCACTCCGCGTTCAGCGCCGCGGGCTGGGCGAAGTCTTTGCCCGGCACCCGGTTGAAGAGCGTCGTCCACTCGCCGAGTTGGTCGATGGCCCTGGCGTCGAACTGGTCCGGCCGGAAGCGCCAGCCCCAGTTGCCCTCGCCCAGACCCGGCGTGTTCATCCGCGCCTCGCTCCCTAGCGACAGGACATCCTGGAGCGGGGTAATCGCCAGCTCGGCGACCGACGACCACGCCAACCGGATGAGCTGCCGGGCGGGGTCGGTCACGGCCTCGCCCAAATAGTCGGCGAGCTGCTTCTGCCGGGCCTCGTCGAGCGAGTGGTACCACCCCGCCGTGGTGTCGTTGTCGTGGGTGCCGGTGTACACCACGCTGTCCTCGGTAAAGTTGTGCGGCCAGTAGGCGTGGTCGGGCGGGTTGCCCACCGCGAACTGCAAGACGCGCATTCCGGGGAGGCCGAACTGCTCGCGCAGCGCGGTGACATCGGCTGTGATGATGCCGAGGTCTTCGGCGATTAAGGGCAGCGCCCCGAGGTCGGCTTCGAGCTTCTTGAACAGCTTCTCGCGCGGCCCGTCCACCCAGCGGCCCTTCAGCGCAGTGGTTTCCGTCGCCGGCACGTGCCACGCGGCGGCGAAGCCGCGGAAGTGGTCCAACCTCACCAGGTCCACTTGCTGGAGGTTGCGCCGCAGCCGCGCCGCCCACCAGCCGTAGCCGTTCTCGGCCATGCGCTCCCAGTTGTACAAGGGGTTGCCCCACAACTGCCCCGTCGGGCTGAAGTAGTCCGGCGGCACCCCGGCCACCACCGTCGGCTTGTGGTCGGGGCCGATCAGGTACTCCTCGGTGTGGCCCCAAACGTCCGCGGAGTCCCCGGCGACGAAGATCGGCGCGTCGCCAATGATGCTCACCCCGTGCCCGTGGGCGAAGGCCTTCAAGGCACTCCACTGCCGGTCGAACAGGAACTGCCCGAACTTGTAGAGTCGCACGTCGTCGGCCACCGGCTCGAGCGCGGCCCGGAGCGCGGCCGGGTCGCGCCGCTGCAACTCGTCGGGCCACTGGCTCAGGCCCGCGTAGTTCTGGGCTTTGCGGATCGCCATGAAGTTGGCGTACTCCGCGAGCCAGCCGGACTCGCGCCCGCAGTACGCCTCGAAGTCGGCCGCGAGGCTCGCCGGACCACCGCTGGAGCGAAA
>CAXTPM010000311.1:0-2184 GCA_964245865.1 uncultured Fimbriiglobus sp.
GCGGTCCGACCCGGACTTGAACTCGATGCCGCAATAGACATCCTCAGTGTTCTCGCGGAAGATGCACATATCGACTTTGTGGGCGTTGCGGTTCGGCGCATCGACGCCCTTGAAATACTTCACCGGCCGCACGCAGCCGTATAGGTCGAAGCGGAAGCGCAGGTACACATTAATACTGCGGAACCCGCCGCCGATGGGGGTAGTCAGCGGCCCCTTCAGGCCGACCGCGTAATACTCGAACGCCTTTAATGTGTCGTCGGGTAGATACACCCGCCGCTGGCCCTCCTCGTCCATCGCCTTGATCTCGGCGTCGGTGACGGTGGGGCTGTAGAGTTCCCGCGCGGCGTCGCCGGCGTGGACATCAAACCAGTGCAGTGTCTTGCGCCCGCCATAGCACTTCTTGACGGCCGCATCGAGTACCTTAACGGCGCATGTCGTGATGCCCGGCACCCCGTTCAGGTCCGCGCCGATACCGTCGCCTTTGAGCAGGCAGACGATCGGGTCGTCGGGGATGGCCCACTTGCCGTCGCCCCCGAGGGTGACGCGGGTGCCGGCGGTCGGGGCGGTGAGTTTGTCGTAGGCGGGTGCGCTGGGGGCGGTCATGGCGGGTTCTGCTCGGTGCTCGCGGGGAAGGTTCGTCGGGTTCAGCCGCTCAGTCTAGGGACGCGGCCGGGGGCGGACAATTGGCGGGGCCGCGCCTACACTAGTGCGTATGACGCCAGACACGCCCGACCCCCGCCGGCCCGACCCCGCCGAACCCCTCAAGATCGAGGAGTGGGATGACCCCGCCCCCACTCCAGAGGCGCCGGTGGCCAAAGTCATTCCGCCCGAGTCGGCGCCCGAAGTCCCCGTAGCGCGCGTCCGCCCCAGGGCGATAGCGCCGGCCGGCGGACTGCCCGAAGCCCGGCCGATCACCTGGCCGGAGTCGAACCGCCCCGCCACCTCGGCCACGCGCGACCCCGGCCCGCCGAAGCAAATCGGCCCGATTCCGGGGCTGCGCACCCAGTCGAACGCCGACCTGATTGGGGGCGAGGGGGACCGGCCCCGCTCGCAAGTGTTCCTGGCGTGCTCGGTGCTGCTGAGCGTGATTGTGGCAATGATTCTCGCGGTGACGGTTCTCGGCTACGCGGTGTTCGCAGGGTTCAACAAGTTGCGGCCGAACACCACGAGGGCCACCGCCCCGGCGAACCCACAGGCCAAGCCGCCGGTGGTCAAAGGGGGCGACCCGTTTAAAGCCCTCGGCAGGAACCAGAAGGGCGACGACGGCCAATAGGGAACTGGCACACTGGCGGGAGCCGTTGCCGATGCTCGACCGCTCCTGATTTTGGAGCCGCCTACTTTGGGCCGTCGGCGCCCTGGTGTTCGCACTGCGCCTCTACGTCGGCAGCTACTTATGGCTTTGCCGGCGTGGAATGGCCGAGATCGAACGAACGGGTTCTTCTTCTACCTCCCGCTTTCAGACATCCAAACGGCGCGAGGTTTGGCGCGGCGGCACTGCGCCCTCTTGATTCTGGACACGCCGGCCAACGAGATGCACCGGTGGTGCTTTCGGGGACGTTCGCCGTGCCGGGGGATGACGTGGAGTTCGAGTCAGGGCCGAGAGCGGCTGCCGAAGCCACCCTACTTCTCCCGAACCACCGGCGCCGCCCGGATCGTCGCCGGCCCGGCGACGGGCGCGAGTGCCCCGGCGGCGTCCTCAAACGGCTTGGCTACGTCGAACTTCGGCACCAGTTTGCGCGGCGGCAGCACCGAGGTTGGGCGGAACACAGGGGGCGTGAGCGGCGCGAGGGCCACGCGCAGCGTCATTAGAAACGCGGCCGGGTCGGCGACCGGGCCGGCCTTCGCCGCCGGCTTCATCTCCGGCACCGGTAACGGCGCGAGCGGTTCGACGGTCGGCGGCAATCGCCACGGCTCGATTTTGCGGGGGGTCAACTCGCCGGGAACGACTGGCGTCGCCGAAACGCCCGGCACCGGCGCGGGTTCCGGCGGCGCGGCGAAGTTCGGCCCGGCGCTGATGGGGTCGAGAGTGGCAACCGGCTTCGCGTGCTTGGCGCCGTTCGCCGGGGCGGGGGCCGCGCCGGGGTGCACGGGGCGCGGGGCAAACTCCTCGGAGGCGCCAGGGATCGTGATCTCCTCCGGCCGCAGCGCGAGCTGCATCGCCGATTCATACTCGCACGCATGCCC
>CAXTPM010000311.1:2194-6543 GCA_964245865.1 uncultured Fimbriiglobus sp.
CTCCTCCGGCCGCAGCGCGAGGCTCGGCGGGGGCAGCGGCGCCGGGGGCTTCGGCTGGAGCGCCTTCGCCACTTCCCTGCCGCCCAGGTCGTTCGGCAGTCGCACCAGCTCGGGCGCGCTCGGCGGCGTCGGCACGCTTGGCTTCGGCGCGACGGGCGGCACCGGAACCGCAGGCGCGGCGACCTCGACGGCGGGCGCCGCCGGCGTGGCCACTTCAGGCTGCGGCTTGCGCGTGCAACCGAGGGCAAGGGCTAGAACGGCAAGGGGAATCGTGCGAGTGGGTGTCATACCGCGGAGTTTACCAGCGGTCGCGGCGAAGTGCGTCAATAAAATAAGACCACCTGGGCGACTTGCGGCCTCTCCCCTCCGCAAGTCAACCCAGATGGTCTGTCGCACAAGCCAGCGAGTGGTTCAGCGTGGCGGGATGTGGCCTCTCCCCTCCGCATCCCGTTCCGCTGAGCGTCGTTGGCTCGGCGAATGAACACAAAGCAGGCAGTGTGCCAACGCCGCCAGTTTTCGCGCCATTGGAGCCGTCTATTGATGTAAATGACTGCAAATACTGGAGTTACGAAATCAGGAATTGCTCGCCGCGGGCACCCTCTTCATGGCACCTTCACCAAGCAACGCACAGGAACCCGGCACCGCCTGCCTGAACTGGGGCACGGCATCCAGTGAAAGTTTCCTGACAGCAACCGATCCCACTCCGCTATATCATGAGCCGGCCCGGCGGGGCGACGCCAAATGTCAAACTGGGGGATTTTGATGGAGTCGCTGACCGATTCGCCCAGCGAGTTGACGCGCATCACCGAGCGCCTGGTCGAGTCCTACTCGCACTGCAGTCGCCTGCACCACCTCGGGCGCGACCCGCTGCCGAACCGCGAGGCCGTGGCGGCCATCTTGGACGACTTCCGGGAGTTGCTCTATCCCGGCTTCGCGCACAAACAGGGGTTGAACGCCTCGAACGTGCGCTACCACGCCGGCACTCTGGTGGACGCCATCGCCGAGCGACTCGGCGAGCAAATCGCTCGTGCACTGCAACACGAGTGCTGCCCGGAGTCGCCCAGACAGGACTTCAGTGCCGAGGGGCGCCGCCGTGCCCTGGAACTCTTGCGACGACTCCCCGACGTGCGCGAGACCCTCGAAGCCGATGTCGATGCCGCCTACAAAGGCGACCCGGCCGCGAAGTCGCACTACGAGGTGGTGTTCAGCTACCCCGGCCTCGAAGCGATCACCGTGTTCCGGCTCGCGCACGAGCTTTACGAACTGCGCGTGCCGTTCATCCCGCGCATGATGACCGAGCAGGCGCACCGCAGTACTGGTATCGACATCCACCCCGGCGCCAACATCGGCGAGGGGTTCTTCATCGACCACGGCACGGGCGTGGTCATCGGCGAGACGTGCCACATCGGCAAGCGCGTCAAACTCTACCAGGGCGTCACTCTCGGGGCGCTCAGCTTCGACCGCGACGAGTCCGGCGAACTGGTCCACGGCGCGTACAAGCGCCACCCCACGCTCTCGGACCACGTGGTGGTGTACGCCAACGCCACCATCCTCGGCGGGCGCACCGTCATCGGCGAGGGCGCGGTGATCGGCTCGAACGTCTGGCTGACGCGCTCGGTGGAACCCTACGCGGTGGTGGTGCTGGACAACCCGCAGCACAAAGTCAAAGGGGGCCGGACGCGCACCGAGCAAGAGGCGCTGATGTACCACATCTAGTCGGGGCGACTCCGCCCACTGCTAGGCGAGCCGGTGCGCAAACTGGGTGCCGTAGCGACCCGATAAGTGTCAAAACTGGGAAAGCACCGCTGTCGGTCGCTGATATCCGCGCAGTTTCACCAAATTATCACTTGAGCTGTGAGTTTCAGAGGTTGTGGTCCGTTTATTGCCTGAGTTCGCCCGGCCTAGGCGATTCATTGCCCGCCATCATTTTCGCGTCCGCATCCCCCCAGTTCCCGGAGTACCGTCCTAATGCCCTCGCGTCCGAACCCCTCCCGCCTGAGTCGCTTCCTGCCCGCGATTACTCCGCTCGAAGACCGCACCGTGCCGACGGCCCTGATCGGCCTGACGACGAGCAACCAACTCGTGTCGTTCGACAGCGCGACCCCCGGAACGATTACCAGCACGGTGCCGGTGACGGGCCTGGCGACGGGCCAAGACTTGGTCGGCATCGATGTCCGGCCGTCCAACGGCCAGCTCTACGCCGTGTCGTCCGACAGCCGACTGTTCACGGTCAACACTACCACCGGCGCGGCCACCGCCGTCGGCACTGCGCCGTTCAGCACCCCCCTGGACGGCACGAGCTTCGGGGTCGATTTCAACCCGGCGGTCGATAAGCTGCGCATCGTCTCGAACACCGGCCAGAGCCTGCGGGTCAACGCCGATACCGGCGCGCTCGTCGCCGTCGATGCCAAGCTCGCCTACGACCCCCAGAGCTACGACGCGGCCATCGGCGGCACCGCGCCGACTCCGTCGGTCACGAGCGTCGCCTACACGCAGAACACTAACGGCGCGAACCCGGCGGTCGTCACCACGCTCTACGGCATCGACTCGGGCACTGGCGCCCTGGTCACCATCGGCGGGCCGGAGGGCGACCCTAGCCCCAACCTCGGCACTCTGTTCGTGGTCGATAAGCTCGCCGGGTTCGGCGCGTCGCCCGCACTCCCCGACGCCCCGAATAGTTTCATCGGTGGGTTCGAGATCGTCGCCGGTACCGACGAGGCGTTCGCCACCACTGGCGGCGGCTTCACCGTCACCCCGACGAGCACCTTGTACTCGATCAACCTCACGACTGCGCAGACCAAGAGTCTCGGCACCCTCACCGGCCTCAAGGGGCTAGCCGTCGCCCCACTCGCTACCATCATTAGTCCCGGCGCTGGCACCATCGCCCTCTCGGCCCCCACCGCCGCGTTCAACGCCGAGCGTCA
Source organism: uncultured Fimbriiglobus sp. (assembly GCA_964245865.1). GTDB lineage: Bacteria > Planctomycetota > Planctomycetia > Gemmatales > Gemmataceae > Fimbriiglobus. The sequence continues at coordinate 5,119 of CAXTPM010000311.1, forward strand.
GCCGCTGACCCTCACCGTGACGCGCACCGGCGGCACGACCGGCACCGCGACGGTGAACTTCGCCACCGCCGACGGCACCGCCATCGCCGGGTCCGACTACCTGCCGGCCTCGGGCACCCTGACGTTCGCGCCGGGCGAAACCAGCAAGACGATCACCGTGCTCGCGGTCGCCAACCCCGCCGCAGCCGACGCCAAGACGTTCACGCTGACCCTCAGTGGCCCGACCGTCGCGGCCCTCGGCGCGGCCACGGCCACGATTACTCTCCCCTCCACGATCACCACCCCGCCGACCGGCGGCACGTCGCAGCGCTTCCTCGCCGTCGGCACCGGCGCGGGCGTCGCGTCGGTCATCAACGTCTACGACAGTGCGACCGGAGTTTTGCGTTACGCGCTCAGCCCGTTCGAGGCGAGCTTCACCGGCGGGGTGAGTGTGGCCACCGCCGACGTGAACGGCGACGGGGTCGATGACATCATCGCCGGCGCGGGCAACGGCGGCGGGCCGCGCGTCGTGGTGTTCGACGGCGCCACCAAGGCGGTCCTCGCCAACTTCTTCCCCTACGAGAGCACTTTCCGCGGCGGCGTCAACGTCGCGGCGGGCGATGTCGATGGCGACGGGTTCGCCGACATCGTGGCCGGGGCGGGCGTGGGCGGCGGGCCGCGCATCGTGGTACTGCAAGGCGGGCCGGGGCTAACTGACACCAACCAGACCCTGCTGTTCAACTTCTTCGCCTACGAAGACACCTTCCGCGGCGGGGTGAACGTGGGCGTCGGCGAGTACAACGGCGACGGCAAGGCCGACATCCTCGCGGGCGCCGGCAACGGCGGCGGGCCGCGCATCGAGGTGTTCAGCGGCTCCAACGGCGCGATCCTCACGAACTTCTTCGCCTACGAAGACACCTTCCGCGGCGGCGTGTTTGTGGCGTCGGGCAACGTTAACAACGACGGCGTGACCGACATCATTGCCGGCACCGGCCCCGGCGGCGGTCCCCGCGTTCTCGCCTTTTCCGGCATCCCGGCGACCGGCGCCCAGCCTACAATTGTTGGGAACTTCTTCGCCTTCGACCAGGCCAATCGCGGTGGGGTGCGGGTGACGACCACCGACTTGAACAACGACGGCATCGACGACATCGTCGCCGCGTCCGGCCCTGGGTCGGCCAATCCCGTGCGGATTTTCACCGTGGCGGGCGGGCAACTTCAGCAGATTCAGGCTTTCGACGCCGCCTTCAACGGCGGGATTAACGTCGGCTAGTCTGCACCCATACTCGGTTTTCCCCGAGGTCGGTTTTCTCTCCATTCTTCGTAAAGGGTTCGACATCATGGCCGAGCAACAGAACGACGCAGTGACCAGCCGCCGGCAGATGCTGGCGCTGGGCGTCACCGGCGCCGCGGCAATGACCGCCGCCGCGACCTTGAGCCAGACTGCCA
>CAXTPM010000312.1:0-6541 GCA_964245865.1 uncultured Fimbriiglobus sp.
GGCAACGGCAAGAACTTCGAGGAACTCAAGCGGCAAATCCACGCCAAGCTCGTCGAGCGCCTGGACCTCTCGCGCGTCAAGGACTTGTCGTCGGACTCCATGCGCCGCGACATCCGCCGCGCGATCGAGCACCTGTGCGACACCGAGAACCCGCTGCTCAACCGCATCGAGCGCGAGAAGCTCATCGAGGAAATCCTCGACGAGACGCTCGGCTTCGGCCCGCTCGAACCGCTGCTCAAGGACGTGAGCGTCTCGGAGATCATGGTCAACGGCCCGAAGAAGATTTACGTCGAGCGCCGCGGCAAGATCGAGAAGTCCGAAGTCGTGTTCCGCGACAACGACCACTTGCTTCAGATCATCGACCGCATCGTCTCGAAAGTCGGCCGGCGCGTGGACGAGACTAGCCCCTTGTGCGACGCGCGACTGCCCGACGGCAGCCGGGTGAACGCCGTCATCCCGCCGATCGCCCTCGACGGCGCCTCACTCTCGATTCGCCGCTTCGGGGCCAACCCGCTCAAACTCGAAGACCTGCTGAACTACAAGGCGTTCACGCCCGAGATGGCGATGCTGCTCGAAGGGGCCATCAAGGCCCGCCTGAACATCGTCATCAGCGGCGGTACGGGTTCGGGCAAAACCACACTCTTGAACACGCTCTCGGCGTTCATTCCGGGCGACGAGCGCCTCGTGACCATCGAGGACGCGGCCGAGCTGCAGATTCAGCAGGACCACGTCGTGCGGATGGAGACGCGCCCGCCCAACATCGAGGGCAAGGGCACCGTGTCCACGCGCGACCTGGTGAAGAACGCGCTCCGAATGCGGCCCGACCGCATCATCGTCGGCGAGTGCCGGGGCGGCGAGGCGATGGACATGCTCCAGGCGATGAACACCGGCCACGCCGGGTCGATGACGACCCTGCACAGTAACTCGCCGCGCGACGCACTGGCGCGACTCGAGACGATGGTGATGATGGCGGGTGCGGACCTGCCCATCAAGGCGATGCGCCAGCAAGTCGCAAGCGCGGTAGACCTGATCATCCAGGTGAACCGCCTGCAGGGCGGGCCGCGCAAGATGACCTCGATCACCGAGGTGATGAACATGGAGCAGGACATCATCATCATGCAGGAAATCTTCCGCTACAAGCAGATGGGCGTCGATCAGAACGGCCGCTGCTACGGCCAGTTCGAGGCGACCGGCGTGCGGCCCTCGTTCGTCCCACGCCTGGAGCAAAAAGGGATCAAGCTGCCGTCGAACATGTTCGCCGAGCGCATCCTCAGCCGCGACTAGCCCCGACCACGGATCACACAAATCGGACGAATGAAGAGACGAGAAGAGTTAACCCGGTTTGCCCCGACACCCCTAAGCCCGCCTGCGACACCCCGAAGGTTTTCACCATGAGTCCGCTCGCCATCAGTATTATCGTCGGCGTGTTGGTGGGGAGCGCCGCGCTCGCGGTGGCTCTCTTCCTCGCCAACCGCAAGGAAGATAGCCGCGCCTCGGAGCGCCTCGACCTCTTGGTCGGCCGCAGCACCCGCAAGGACTCCTCGGCCGACATGCTCTTGAAGCAAGCGCTCCAGGAAGTGGACCGCAAGACGCTTTTGGACAAGCTCACGCCGGAGTTCCTGAACGTCTCGAAGTCGATCGAGCAGGCCGACGCGAACATGAAGCCGAGTGCGCTCGTGGGCGCGGGGCTGGTCATCAGCACGGTGCTCGTGGTGCTGGGCGTGGCACTCGTGAACGTGTACGTGGCGCCGGTGCTGGGGGCGGTCGGCCTCGCGGCGCCGTTCCTGTGGCTGTACATGAAGAAAGCCAAGCGCCTGAAGGCCTTCGCGGGCCAACTGCCCGAGGCGATGGAACTGGTGGCCCGAGCCTTGCGCGCCGGCCACTCGCTCGCCGCCGGCATGCACGTGGTGGCCGAGGAGATGCCCGCGCCGATCTCCAAGGAGTTCGGCCGCGTCTACGAGGAGCAGAACCTCGGCATCCAACTCGACGAAGCCCTGCGCGGCATGTGCGACCGGGTGCCCAACCTGGACCTGCGGTTCTTCGTGACCTCGGTGGCCATCCAGCGCCAGACCGGGGGCGACCTCGCGGAGATTCTCGACCGCATCGGCTACGTGATCCGCGAGCGCTACAAGATTCTCGGCCAGGTTAAAGCTCTCACCGCCGAGGGGCGCCTCTCGGGCATCGTGCTCGTCGCCCTCCCCATCGGGTTGTTCATGCTCATGCTCTGGATGAAGCCCGACTACATCAAGGCGCTCTGGACCGACCCGATCGGCATCAAGATGAGTGTGTTTGCGATCATCATGATGATCATCGGCAGCTACTCGATCAAGAAGATCATTGACATCAAAGTTTAGCGGCCGGCAACCCTTCTCTCCAGTCCCCTCCCCCCTTAGAGGGGGAGGGCTAGGGTGGGGGGTGGCACGCCAAGAACAAGTAACGACAAAGCGGGTTCGAGCCTCTTGGCGATGGCCTGCCACCCCCCACCCTAGCCCTCCCCCTCTAAGGGGGGAGGGGACAAAGCCGAACCCCATACCCAAGAGTCCCCCGCCATGACCCCGCTGCTCGCCATCATTTCCGCCGACGACGCCCTGCCCGTGGTGGTGTTCATCGGCGTACTGGCGTTCTCGTTCTGGATGCTGTCCCTAATCTCCAACCGCAACTCGCAGGCCGAGGAGCGGCTCGACCGCATCGGCCGGCCGCGCAGCCTGGTCGAACTCGAACTCTCGGAGCGCGAGTCGAGGCAGCGCTTCGGGGGGCTGAAGAAGACGTTCTCGAACCTCGGCAAGTCGATGGAGCCGAAGTCCGACCTGGAGAAAGACGGGCTTCGGGTGAAGCTGGCGAACGCGGGGTTCCGCAGCGACACGGCGAGCGCGGTATTTCTGGGGATTCGGGCTTTGTTTCTCGCCCTGGCTTTGCCGATGATCCTGGTAGTCTGGTACGCCTACGGGTTCTCCAGCATGGGGCTGATGCTCATGGCCGGGGCGATGGGCTTCGGGATGTACGCGCCGGGCCTGGTGCTCGGGCAGATGGTGTCTGCCCGCAAGAAGGAAATCTTCCTGACCCTGCCCGACGCGCTCGACCTGTTGGTGGTGTGCGTCGAGTCGGGCCTGGGCCTGGATGCCGGGCTGCGGAAAGTCACCGAGGAGATGAAGGGGCACGCCAAGGTCATGACCGAGGAGCTGTCCCTGGCCAACTTGCAGTTGCAGATGGGCCGGCCCCGCCGCGAGGTGCTACACGACCTCGGGGTGCGTACGGGGGTCGATGACGTGAAGAGCCTGGCGGCGATCCTGATCCAGGCCGACCGCTTCGGCAGCAGTATCGCCCAGGCGCTGCGGGTGCAGTCGGACTCGATGCGCACGCGGCGCCGGCAAATTGCGGAAGAAAAAGCGGCCGCGACGGCGGTGAAGCTCATCTTCCCCCTGGTGTTGTTCATCTTCCCCGCGATCTTCGTGGTCCTCGTCGGGCCGGCGGCGATCCTGATCCAAAAAGGTCTGATCGGCGCGGGGGGCTAGTCGCACTCACTTTGCGAGTGGGGGCTAGACAGTCGGCCGGGGCAGGACGCCCCGGCGGCACGTTTCACGGAGGATTTCTCGATGGCGCGGACACTTCGGAAGATCGGCGCGGCCCTGTTGTGCGCGTCGGCGTTGAACTCGGTCGGCTGCATGAGCACCGGCCACGAGACCGGCTGCGACAGCGGCTCGTGCGGCGGTCGCCCCGGCCACGGCGGCGCGCTCCTGGGCAACCGCGACGGCAGCGGCATGAACCTCCAGGACAAGTACAACTCGTGCGTGGACCCCTGCTGGCCGGAGCGCTACAGCTACCAGGCCCGCCAGGAAGTCCTCTCGCCGTTTGCGAACCACGTCGCCAACGGCCAGGCGCTCGACCAGACGCTCTTCAACGGTGATTTCGAGGCGGGCAGCGCGACCATCCATCCGGGGGGCTTGCGCAAGCTCGACACCATCGCCCGCCGCCGCCCGGTGGACGGCAAGCTGTTCATCCAGACCTCGCGCGACGTGCTGTTCGACCCGGCCAAGGTCGAGGAGTACGCCAAGACGCGCTCCGACCTGGACAGCAAGCGCGTCGCGGCGGTGCAGGCGTACCTGAATGCCAGCAACACCGGCCGCAACCTGACGTTTGACATCGCCGTCTCCGACCCCGCCGAGACGCTGCTGCCCGTGACCGGCCCGGCCAACGCGACGCGCGGCTACGCCGGGCGCTTCGCCTCGGGCATCGGGGCGCTCTCCAACGGCGTCAGCCAGAGCAGCGTCGGCGGGCTGGCCACCACCGCGAACGTGACCGGGGGGGTCGGCAACCTCCTCGTCGCGCCCAACGCCGCCGCGCCGGGCGCCGGGGCCGGCAGCCCCAACGCCGGCGGCAGCCGCTAGAGTCCGAAACTTCGACAAAACCGCGCCCCGAGGCGGCTTCCCTGTCGGGGAAGCCGCCTCGGGGCCGTTTCGTGTGCCACACTCCCCGTAGCCCGACCCCCGACCCGCTGGTGGATTCGCATGCGCGCCCGACTCGCCCCCCCGGCCGGCCTGGCCCTCCTCGCCACGGCGCTGAGCGGCGCCGCCGCGAGCGCCGCCCCCCCCGCGCTGCTGGCCAGCAACTACTGGGAGGGCTTCAAGAACTTCTGGATCGGCGGCCTGCAAAAGCAGAACGGCATGGTGCTCCTGGGCCTCGCCCTGGGGACCGTGTGCATTCTCATCATCGTGAAGGGCAAGTGGAAGAAGTAGCCAGTCGCCAAAGCCCAGGGGCGACCGTCCCTGGGCGTTCACCGCCCGCACACTTGCCGAAGGGTTCCGCGCCATGTTGAGTCCGCACGCCGCGCCGCTGATGAACGACTGGGAGGGGAACCCCGCCCCCGAAGCGCCGACCTGCCCCGAGACCTTGCGCGAGGCGGGCCTGAGCGCGTCGTGGGTGGCGGACCAACTGATGCGCACGATCTACGTGCGCGGCCCCCAGGTGGGACGCGACCTGGCGCAGTTTCTGTGCCTGCCGTTCAAGATCATCAAGGACTCGCTGCGCTTCCTGAAAGACGAGAAGTGCATCCAGGTCGATGGCGGCGACTTGGTGGGCGAAGTGTCCTACCGCTTCAGCCTCACCGACTTCGGGCGCAGCCGCGCCGAGTCGTGCATGCGGCAGTGCGCCTACATCGGCCCGGCGCCGGTCCCCTTGGAGGATTACGTCGAGCAGTGCTACCGCCAGACGGTCACGGGACTCCAGTGCTACCCCGAGAGTCTGCGGGCGCCGTTCAGCCATTTGGTGCTCAAGGAAGAGATGTTCCTGGCCATCGGCCCAGCAATCGTGTCCGGGCGCAGCGTGTTCATCTACGGTCCCCCCGGCAACGGGAAGACCGCGATGGCCAGGGCCATCGGCGACTTCATGAACACCGCCGGCGGCAGTATTTACGTGCCCCACGCATTTATCGCCGACGGCAACATCGTGACCGTGTTCGACCCCAGCCTGCACTCGGTGGACGACACCCCCACCGAGTACGGCGACGAGGCCGACGCGACGGTGCGGCGCATGCTCAGCCAGGGCACGTCGGACCAGCGCTGGGTCAAGATTCGCCGGCCGGTAATCGTGACTGGGGGCGAACTCAACCTGGAAATGCTCGACCTGAAGTACAACGACGAGGCGAAGTTCTACCAGGCGCCGATCCATTTTAAGGCCAACGGCGGCGTGTTCCTCATCGACGACTTCGGCCGGCAACTCTGCACCCCGAAGGAACTGCTGAACCGCTGGATTCTCCCGCTGGAGGACCGCCACGACTTCCTCACCGTGGCCAGCGGCAAGAAGTTCCAGGTGCCGTTCGAGCAGCTCATCATTTTCAGCACCAACCTCGACCCCAAGGCGCTGGTGGACGACGCGTTCCTGCGGCGGATTCGGCACAAGGTGGAGATTCTCGCGCCGCAGCGGGACGTGTACGAGAAGATATTCGCGGCGAATTGTAAGCGCCTCGGGATGAACTACGACCACGGCGCGGTGGACTACTTGTACGAGCGGTACTACATGCGGGGCCGCACACCCAGGGCGAGCGATTGCCGCGATTTGCTCGAAACGGTGCAGAGCATCTGCCGATACAGGCGTCAGCCCGTGCATCTCACGCGCGACCTGATGGCCGAGGCGTCGGCGAGCTTCATCGCCGAGTTCAAGTAGCCACCGGGTCGCGCCGGACCTTACCGCAAGGAATACGCCATGGACCGGCGCCCCTCGATCCGCGCCGCCGCGCTCGGCCTCGCCCTGGCCGGCGGCGGTCTAGTCCCGGCCGGCTGCCGCACGTCGCAGACGACCGCCGAGTCCGGCCCCAGCGCCGGGGGCGGCGGCGTGAACGCCATGCTCGCCTCGAAGCCCGGCTTCGCGCTGCCCAAGCCCGGCACCCCCGGCGCCGGGCCGGTGCAACTGGCGACCTCGAAGCCCTCCAAGCCGGGGCAGGGGCTGAAGCCCGAAACCGAGGTGATTCTCGGCCAGGCCGACCTCGAAGCAGCGATGATGCGCGAGAGTTCCGCCGACCGCGACCCCTTGATCGACAGCGCCCGCC
>CAXTPM010000313.1:0-6531 GCA_964245865.1 uncultured Fimbriiglobus sp.
CCCGGCGGGGGCGGCGTCGGGACCGGCGGTAGGGGCACCGCCGGCACGGGGATGCCGCCGATTCCGGGCGGCGTCGGCACTGCTGGCAGCGCCTGGGGCATCGGCGTCGGCACGCCCGACGGGGGCGGCAGCGTCACCGTCTGCGGCAGCGGGGCGGGAGGCGCCGGCTGGGGCGGCGCGGTCGGCACCGGCCCCGCGCCGGTGGTGGTGACGCGCTTCGCCAGCGGCGGCTCGCCGGTCGGCACGAACGACAGGGCTTTGCCGACCCCCGACGTGATCGGCTGGAACGTCACCGGCCGGCGGACGAACTCGTTGGGCACCGCCGGCTTGGCGCTTTCCCGCATGGTCGTGGGCCGGCTGCTCAGGCGCGGCTCGTCGCTCTGCTGCGACGAGAGCGGCGTGCCGTACTGCGTGCGGTAGCCGTTGAGGTGGTACTGCAAGAGCGCCAAGTTCACCGCCTCGCGCACCTTAGCGCTGGGGTCGGTCGCGCCCGCGTCCTCCAGCGCCAGGCCGGCCGACTGCGACACGGGCTTGAGGCGCCCGATCGCCTCGGCGGCGTCGGCCCGCACTTCGGGGGCGGGGTCTTTCCGCAGGCTGCCCACGAGCGTGGGGAGTACGTCGGCGTCGGTGCGCGGGTCGAACCCCGCTAGTTCCTTGATCGCCTCGCGGCGCTTGGGAATGTCCTGCTCGCTCTGCAAGAGCACCGCGAGCTGCCGGGAGCGCGTGTCGGGCCTGGGCGCCTCGGCCTTCGGCGCCTCGGGCCTGGGCGGCTCCTGGGCCTTGGCAGGCTGGCGGCGCTTGAAGATGCCGAACGGGAAGTCGGCCGCGCCGCACGGCCGTTCGAGCGCGCCGACCCCGGCTGCCAGCCCCGCCGCGACCCCGAGTCGTAGTAGTGTCCGCTTCACCGCCGCCCCTCCTGTCGATCCGCCCGCGACTCCGTCCGGGAAGGGATCGACCACCGCCCCGTGGTCTTGCGGGCGAAACGGGGCAACTCCGGTACCGCGCCCTTCCGCGCCCCCCGGCGACCGGCGCGGAAGGGCGCGGCCGTTATAGCCGGCAAAATTAGTAGTAGTCGGTGGTCAGTAAAGACAACCCGCCGCGCTTCTCTCTCCACTGACCGCCGACCACTACTTCCCCGCTGGCGCGCACTTGGCGGCGTCCCAGACGCGCACCTTGCCGTCGCGCCCGCCGGTGACGAGCTTGAAGTCGGGGGTGAAGCGGGCCACGTGGACCGGGCCGCGGTGCCGGGCGAACTCGCCGCCGGGGATGAGCTTGCCGTCGGCGGCGTCGAAGATGCGCGTGCGGCCGTCCTGCCCGGCGGTGACGAACAGTCCCCCGCACGGCGAGAACTGCGCGCTCCAGGCGCCCTCGGGCTGTTTGATGTAGTCGTAGCCATCGACGCGCGTGCCGTCGGCCACGTTCCACACCGCCGCCGCCTCACTGGGGTTCCAACTCGCGGTGGCGACGTGCCTGCCGTCCACCGAGAACCCCACGCCGTACACCGGCCCCTTGTGGGCGCCCATATCGACGACCTTCGCCTTGGCGGCGAGGTCGTAGATCACCAGCTTGCCGTCGCCGGAGCCGCTGGCGATCTTGAGTTCCCCCTCGACCGGCGAGAACGCGACCGAGGTGACGGTCGATTGCTGGTCGTACTGCGCGACCGACTCCTCCTTGGCGAGGTCGAAAACGAACACCGAGCCGGCGCGGTCGCCGACCGCGACCAGCTTTCCGTTCGGGGAAAGGGCCGCACTTTTCACCGAGCGCTCCAGGGCAATCTCCTTCTCGCGGATTTTCGTCGCCACTTTCCACGTCGAGATCGTACCGTCGTCGCTGACGCTCACCAAGGTGCCGCCGTCGTGCGTGAAGTCGAGCGACCAGACCGGCCCGCGGTGCGCGGCCTTGTCCGAGTCGCGCTGGTGGAACTCCCCGAGCCGCGAACCCGTCTCGATGTTCCAGAGCGCGATGCGGCCGTTCTCGGCGCCGGTGGCGAGGGTCTTGCCGTCGGGCGAGACCGCCACCGACCACACCGCGCCGGTGGCGGCGTTGATCTCGCGCAGCGGTTCCGGGCCGAACGTGGCGTAGTCGGGCGCGGCGGGTGCCGCCAAGGCGAGCGGCGGGGCCAGCGGCGCGGGCGGGGGCGTCGGGGCCATGCCCGGCGCGAGGAACAACAGCGCCGCGACCCCGCCGAGCACCGAGCCGGTGGCGAACGTCACCCCGAGCGCGGCCAGGGTCCGCATGCACACCCTGCGGCGGTGCGCGCCCTTGAGCTTGGGGTGCGACAGCGCGCACGCCACCGCCTCGGGCGTGACCCCGTTCACCGGGTGGCCCGTCACCGTGGGCAGCATCACCGCGAGGGTGTCGGCGACCTCTTGGGAGGTCTGGATGCGGTCGGCCGGGTCTTTGGCCAGCAGGCGATCGACCAGCGTCTCGAGCCACGCCGGCACGTCGGGGTTGATCTTACCCAGGGGCGGGTGCGCCTCGTCGGCCACGCGGCGCAGGACCGCCAGGGGCGTGCGGCCCTCGAACGGCGGGCGCCCGGCCAGGGACTCGTACAGCACGCTCCCCAGGCTGAACAGGTCCGCGCGGGCGTCGATGTCGTCCCCACGCGCTTGTTCGGGGGCCATGTAGAGCGGCGTCCCGGCCACGAACCCGGTGCGCGTGAGTTTCAAGTCCTCGGCGGCGCGCGCCAAGCCGAAGTCGGTCAGCTTCGCCTTGTCGGTCGCCTCCTCGATGAGGATGTTGCCCGGCTTGATGTCGCGGTGGATCAGGCCCGAGGCGTGCGCGCTCGCCAGTCCCGCCGCAGTCTGCATACCGACCTTCACCGCCTCCGCGACGCCGAGCTTCCCCACCCGGCGTAAGCGCTGTTCGAGCGACTCGCCGACGATCAGTTGCATCACCAAAAACGGCAGCCCGGACTTCTCGTCCTCGTTGACCTGGTAGACGGCCACGAGGTTTTCGTGCGACACTGCCGCCGCGGCGCGGGCCTCGCGGCAGAAGCGCTGCCGGGCGATGTCCGTACCGGCGAGTTGCGGGTCGAGCACCTTGATGGCCACGTCCCGGTGCAGCCAGGGGTCGAACCCTTGTAGCACCACGCCCATGCCGCCCCGGCCGATGACGCGGCGGATGTCGAACGGCCCGAGCCGGCCGATCATCCCCTCGACATCGCTCGCCTGGAGGAAGTCCAGACTTAGAGGCCGCGTCTCGCCGGTCTCGCCGTCGAGCAGTTCCTGGGAGGAGACCTTGGGCGCCGAGCGCGGGGTCGGCAGCGGGGGCCGGCCGGCACCCCCCGACGGCGGCGCGGGCGGGATCGCGGGCAGGTCGAGCGTGCGCGTCAGGGTGTCCTCCACTTTAGCGATGGCGCGCCAGTACGCCGAGTCGTGCGGCGGCTGGTACTGGTCCAGGCCGTGGACGGCGCCCGAGAGCGACGAATCACCCGTGGCAATGGCCTCCAGGCGCGCCTGGCAGCCCGAGCAGGCGCCGACGTGCTCGGTGAGGTCGCCCGACTCGCCGAGCGACTCGTGCGAGCCGTTCAGCGGGGTGTCGGCGGAGGGGGACTCGACCAGGCGCGCGAGGCTGTCGTCGCTGGGGCACTTGCCGCCGGGGCAGGCCTGGGGAACGGTGTGGGTCGTGGCCATGGGGGGTCAACTCGGACTTCGGGCCGCTCGCACGGCGAATGATACGCTACCAGGCGTCGGCCTCGGCCTGCAGGCGGCGGACTTCGTCGCGCAGGCGGGCCAGCACCCGGCTCTTGGCCACGTATACCGCCCCGGCCGACATCTTTAACGCCGCCGCGACCTCCTGGGGCGCCTGCCCCGCCACCGCGGTGCGCTGGAACGCGGCCCAGGTGTTCGACTGGAACTCGTGCCGCACGAGTTCCATCGCCTGGGCGCTCAAGCCCCGCAGGTACTCCAAGTCCCACTCGGGTTCAGCCTCATCCTCCCGCGCTGGCAGGCTGTCGAAGCGCTCCTGCACGCCGGAGTCGTTGGCGCCGCCGAGGCTCTTGGGGCGGTTCTTCTGGGCGCTTAAGAAGTTGTAGATTTTGTTGCGGGTGATGGTGTACAGCCAGCCGCGGAACGTGCCGCGGGTGGGGTCGTACACCAGCCGCTCGGCGTGGCGGGCCACGCTGCGCATCACTTCTTGCATGAGGTCCGCCGCGTCGGCGTCCTGGAGGCCGCGCTTGCGGGCGAAGCCGTAGACCACCGGCCCGTAGAGGCGCACGAACTCGCCCCACGCCTGGGTGTCGGCGCCGTCCTTAAGCCGTGTGAGCAGCGTGACCCGCGTCAGCGGCGGCTCGGCCATGCCGGCCCCCTGGGTGGAAGTCGTGGGTGTGGGCGAAGAGCTATTATGCGGATTCGGGTGCGAAACTCAAGCCTCACCCCGCCCGCACCTCCTCGACCACCTCCGCGCGGCTGAAGCGCACCTTCGCCTTCCCCGCGCTCTCATCATCTGCGGCGCGGTACCCCGCCGGGCAGATCACTGCGGCCGTGTAGCCCTTCGCCTTCAGGCCCAGAATGCGGTCGTACTCCGACGGCGCGAAGCCCTCCATCGGGCAGGTGTCCACCCCGAGCAAAGCACAGCCCACCATGAACTGCGACAGCGCGAGGTAGACCTGGTTGCGGTTCCAGGCGTCGAGTTCGGACTGGGGCTTGGGCTTGATGAACCCGTGCATCATCTTGCGGTAGCCCTCCAGGGCGGCTTCGGGGACGCCCCGCACCGCGGCGGTGCGCGCGATCAGCCGGTCGGCGTCCTCGGGCGCCAGGCCGAGTTTCTGGCCGAACACGACCAGGTGCGAGCAGTCTGCGACCTGGCGCTGGCCCCACGAGTGCGGCACGAGTTGTTCCTTGGTGGCGCGGTCGGTGACGACGAAAAACTTCCACGGCTGCAGCCCGAAACTCGACGGCGTGAGCACCAGCGCTTCTTCGAGTGCGGACCAGACATCGGGGGCGATCACCTGGGCGGGGTCGAACTTCTTGGCGGCGTAGCGCCAGTTGAGGCTCTCGACGAGTTCGGACGGGGCGAGTTTCGGGGCAACTGCGGTCGCGGGCACGGGCGGACTCCGGCTAGAGTGGGGGCTGATAGGTTCGGCGAGAAGGGGAGTATACCGACCCGATCGCGCCATTTAACACCCCCCGATAGGACCACGCGCATGGCCCGACTCTCCTCGCACTGGACCCCGGCCGTACTGGTCGCCGTCCCCGCGCTCAGTTGGCTCGGCATGACCGCCCTGGGGCGGGCCGACGCCGCGCCCGAGGTGGCGCAAACCCTCATGATGGTGTTCGTGATCTCGACCATGGCCGCCATTGCCGGCGTGGCGATGTGGTTCTTGTTTCTGGCCCGCTACCGCTGGCGCACCAAACTCGTCGGCTCGACCCTGGCGGTGGCGGTGGTGGCCGGCGGGATCGGGGCGATCCGCAAACTAGAGTTCGACGCCTCCATGCGCCCGCACGCGGTTTTCCGCTGGGAGAAGTCCGCGGCGCAGGAGTTCCAGGATTATGTTGCCACGGCGCCCAAAGACCCCGCGCGGGCCGACCTGACCATCCGCCCCGGCGACAGCCCCGCGTTCCGCAGCACGCCGAGTGGGCTGCGGCCGATCAAGAGTTTGGCGCAGGCGTGGAAGAACCCGGCCGGCGCGGGCCACGGCGGGGTGGCGGTCGCCGGCGACAGTGTCATCACCATCGAGCAGCGCGACGCCTCGGAGGCCGTGGTCTGCCTCAACCGCGACACAGGGGCGGTGCGGTGGGCCACGACCTACCCGGCCGAGTACGCCACGAGCGAGCCGATGGGCGGCGGCGGGCCGCGCACCACGCCGGCCATCACCGCTGATGGCAAGGTGCTGACCGTCGGCGCTACGGGCATTCTAACGTGCCTGGAGGGGGCCACGGGGTCGATCCTGTGGCAAGCCGACACCGTGAAGGAGTCGGGCGCCGCGCTCCCCATCTGGGCCATCAGCGGCTCGCCCTTACTCGTCGGCACGCAGGTGGTCGTCCACCCCGGCGTCGATCCCGCCAACAACACCGACCAGGCGGTGGCGGCTTACGACATCGCCACCGGCAAGCGCCTGTGGGCCAAGGGCAAGCACCCCGCCGCCTACGCCACGCCGCAACTCATTACCCTGGCGGGGGTTCGGCAACTGGTAATCTTCGACGCCGACGGCGTGGCGGGCCTCAACCCCGACGGCGGCGCCGAACTGTGGCGCACTCCGTGGAAGGGGCAGTTGCAGACGAACGCGATGCAACCGCTGGTGCTGCCGCCGGTCGGCGAGAAGGCGCGGCTGTTCGTCTCCGGCGAGAAAACAGAAGGCTGCGCCGCGTTCGAGCTAGTCCCCGGTGGCTCGGCGTGGGACATCCAGCGTGCCTGGCAGAACCGCGCGATCGCCTCGCGCTTCAGCACGCCGGTGGAAGTGACGGGCCGCGTCTACGGCCTCTCCGACGGCCGACTGGTCTGCCTCGACGCCGCGACGGGAAAGCGCAACTACGCCGAGGGGAACTTCGGCGCGGGCCAAATCCTCGTCGGCGCCGGGCAATTAGTGAT
>CAXTPM010000314.1:0-4167 GCA_964245865.1 uncultured Fimbriiglobus sp.
ACTGCAACTACGGCATGAACCACGCTGTGTTCGGCTCGCCGAACCCCGTCAAGTTCGACATCACGTCCATCGACAAAGTGACGAAGGGCAACGGCCGACTGACCCTGTTGTCGATCACTGACGGCACTTCGAATACTGTCGGCTTCGGCGAGCAGTACGCGATTTGCGGCCAGCCTAACAACAGCGGCCCGACTAATGACGGTGGCCGTAACCACAAACTCTGGGCCTACAGCACGCCGTGGTGGTACTCGCAGGGGCCGTACTTCGACACGCGATCCATGTGCAACTTTCCCGAGCCGATCCCCACTATTACCGTCAATGATGCCGCTACCCCGGGACTTGCGTCGTCGGCATGATGGACGGCAGCGTCCGGGGCGTCCCGCCGAGCATTGACCAGAAAGTCTGGTGCCGCGCGATCTGGCCGGCCGACGGACTCGTGCTGGGCGACTTTTAACCCGACCCCTACTTAACACCCCCGCGATGCCGGCCGGACTTTCGGCCGGCATCGCTTTCTTCATTCACCTATTCCGAGAGCACCATGACGCTGACTCTGTGCCGCTATTGTGCCGCTATGATCCTGCTTGCCGTCGCCATGACCCTTGGCTGCGCTAAGTCCTCGGCCAAAAAAGTCGTCACCATTGAAGGAACCGCAACCTATAACGGACAGATTCTCACCTCCGGTCTGCTGACGCTAGTAGCTCCCAACGGCGACCTCGCCGTCGCCTCGATCCTGCCGGACGGCAAGTTCATTATGACCGATGTCGCGCCCGGCACGCACCAAGTCGGCTACACCACCGCCCCGGTCAACTCGGGGGGACCGATGTCCGCGCCGGCCGGTAACAAAGCCCCGCCCAAGCCGCCGGCTGTCGTGCCGCCGAAGTTCGCCGACGCCAAGAAGTCCGGCGTGACTGTGACGGTCGATGAGTCCGGCAAGCCGGTGGTCATCGAGTTCAGGTAGCGCCGGGCTACCGCGCAATCGGCCCGATCGGCACCCCAAAGGGGACTTGGCCGACTGAGCAAATCGCCGCAATGGCGAGTGCGGGCTTGGGGCGGCAGTTTCGCCGGTATCATCGGCGGTATGCCCAACAGGCCCACATACGAGCCGCCGTTCGCTTAAATCAGCGTGGTGCCGGCGCACCAACTCCCGAGTGACGTGATGAAGGCGATACCGACGACCGTGTCGAACCCAGCGTCGGGAATGTCCCACGCCACGGCGGTAGTGACAATTGGAGGTTCTAGGTACTCGGCTACGTACCCCATCAGGTCGTCGCGGACGGAGTCGGCGTCCAAGCCGGCGCGGGCGAGAAGGTGCTGGACGCCGTCGAGCGTCGCGTCCCCGAGCGCCTCGGCGAGTTGCCAGCCTTTTTTCCGCTCGGCGTCGCTCAACAGCCCGCGGATGTACCCCACGGCCCGCCGCCGGGGCTCGCTCCGCGCGAGGTGGCGCCCGATCCGGTCGGCGACGGACGCCACCTCGGCCGCCCACCGCGTCACATCACCCGTCGTCGGCTGCCCTGACATGCTCCTCCCCCGTTGCAACTCCTTGCAGGGAACATTCTAGCAACTACGGCTGTAGGACTAAGGGCAGGCACCCGCGCTACGCGTCGAGCACTTCTCGCACTTTCGGGAGCAGCATGCCGGGGGTGAAGGGCTTCTGGAGGAAGGCGACCTGGTCGGAGACGACGCCGTGGCGAACGACGATGTCGTCGGTGTAGCCGCTCATGTACAGCACCTTGATGCCGGGCCGCAGCTCGGCCACCCGCTCGGCCACCTGGCGGCCGCCCGCCGAGGGCATCACCACGTCGGTCAGGACGAGGTGGATCGGACCCCGCTCCTGCTCGGCGAGGCGGACGGCCTCCGCGCCCCGGCTCGCCTCCAGCACCGTGTAGCCGTGCCGCTCCAGGACGTGCCGGGTCATCGCCCGCACGGCGCCATCGTCTTCGACCACCAGGATCGTCTCACTGCCGGTCGCCGCTGTGGGTGGGCCGGGGTGCGACTCGCCGGAAGGGGTGCCTTCTTCAGTCCTCGGTAAGTACACCCGGAACGTCGTCCCGCGGCCCGGCTCGCTCGCCACGTCGATGGAGCCGCCGCTCTGCTTCACGATGCCGTGGACCGTCGCCAACCCTAGGCCCGTGCCCTGGCCGACTTCTTTAGTCGTGAAGAACGGCTCGAAGATGTTCTTCACGGTAGCCTGGTCCATGCCGCAGCCGGTGTCCGTGACCTCCAGCACCGAGTACCGGCCCGGCCGCGAGCCGGGGTGGCCCTCGGCGTACCGCCCGTCAAGCTCGATGTCGCCCGTCGTGACGGTCAGCGTCCCGCCCTGCGGCATCGCGTCGCGGGCGTTCACGGCCAGGTTCATGACGATCTGCTCGATCTGCGTCGGGTCGGCCGTGACCCACCCCGCCGCCGGGTCCACTCGGGTGACGAGCTCCACGTCCTCGCCGATCAGGTGTCGGAGCATCTTCGCCGCGCCGGCGATGAGCCGGTTGAAGTCGAGGACTCTCGGCTGCAGGACTTGTTTGCGGCTGTACGCCAGCAGCTGGCGGGTCAGTTGGGCCGCCTGGTCGCCGCACCGCTTGATTTCTTGGACGTGCTCGAGGAGCGGGTCGGCGGGCCGGAGGCACTCCATCACCAACTCGCTGAAGCCGATGATCGGGGTCAGCAGGTTGTTGAAGTCGTGGGCCACGCCGCCCGCCAGCCTGCCGACCGCCTCCATCTTGGCGGACTGGCGGAGCTGGTCTTCGAGCCGCTTGGTGTAAGTCAGGTCGCGGGTGATCAGGGACACGCCGGTCACCAGCCCCTGCTCCACGACTGGGGAAGCGACGGCGGACACGACGACCCTCGTGCCGTCCTTCCGCAGCCGCGCCGTCTCGAACGACTCCGCCGCCGCCCCGCCGCGGGCGCCCTCCAGGCGGGCGGCGAATTCGCCGCCGTCGTCGGGCGGCATGAGGATGAGGATGCTCTTCCCGATGGCCTCCCCGGCGGCGTACCCGTACAGCCGCTCGGCCCCGAGGTTCCAGTCCTGGATGACGCCGTCGAGGCCCAGCCCGACGATGGCGTCGTCGGCGGAGGCGACGATGGCGGCCAGCCGGCGGACGCCCCCCTCGGCCTGCTGCCGCGCGAGGATTTCTCGCTCCAGCCCGGCGGCATACTCTTCGGCCCGGTGGCCGGCGGCGCGCTCCGACTCGGACAGCAGGATTCCGGCACTCCCGACGAAGAGGTAGATCGCCAGCCCGACCGCCTGCTCGGCCGACTCGAGTCCCAGCGAGCCGCGCGGCTGCAAGAACAGGAGGTCGGCCAGCAGCACGCCGAGGGCGAGGGCGAGCAGCGCCGGCCTCCAACCCGCGTACCGGGCGGCGACGAGTACGGGGAAGAGGAAGAGGAGGAACGGGTGGTGCGACTCGACGAGCGGGTCGAGCAGTTGGCGGACTCCGGCGGCGAGGGCGGTCAGGGCGACCGTCCCGGCGTAGGGGGCCGCGAGTGTCAGGACGCCGCTCCGAGCGATCTTGCCGACTTGCATTGGGGTCCCCAGCACTCTTAACGGATGATCCGTCCCAGGCCGTTTCTCGCGCCTTCACGCCGCCCCGCCCGCCGATTATACGACTAAGACGACAGGCGATGACCAGTCGGCTGGTGGTGGACGCGCTGGGGATGGCGCTGGCCGGTCGTCTCAAAGGGTCTGGGCCGAGGGGGTTTTCCAACAGGCCGGGGCGGACGGGGTCATCGCACAACTCCCCGCGAGCGTGCGCGAATTCCTCCTGGCCGGCCTGGCTCCCGCCCCATGAACCGCACAAGTCGAGGTGAGGGCTCGTCGTCGACCACGGCGAGGAATGGGTGCTTCGTGGCGATGCCTCCTGGGCGTCCGGCAACCTGTTCGTGTTCAGTCGCGAGCGGCTGAGCGGGAGGGAACTGCCCAAGTTCACCCCGGAAGATCCCCGCAATCTTGATGACCCCGTCCGCCCCGAACCGGTCGAGGAGTTCCTCGACCGTTTTCAGGGAGGCGGTGCCGCCGGAGCTAGTTTGCGAGTCCGCCGCGGGGCGTTAAGGCGGCGACCGATGCGGCCGCCGGCGGCGGGCTCGTAGTGCGCGGACAGCTGCCAACCCTCGAGGGTGGGGATCGACTGGGGCAGCAGGCTGCGCTGCAGCGTTTCGGCTACCCGCAAGGCGCTT
>CAXTPM010000314.1:4177-6512 GCA_964245865.1 uncultured Fimbriiglobus sp.
GGAGACTACCGGCACATTTCTCCCTACCGGTGGCGTTCGGGGCTCTTCTGTCCTACGGTTCACGGCTCCGCCGGCGCGCCCGCCGCCGGGCAGCCCCCAGGACGCGCGAACATGGCAACCGACGACCGGCCGGCAGCCCCCGGCCTGTGGCTGTACTCCACGCTCTCCCGGTGGGACCGGGTCGGGTCGTACCGCGGCAAGATCATGGCCGTCGCCTTCCTCGGCACCCACGTCCCGCTCCTCGCCCTGGTCGGGTACGTGGTCCTCACGGCCGGGCTCCCGGCCGGCGACGCGGCCCGGCTCCTCCTCGTCGCCCTGCTCGCCACGCTACTGGGCACCGCCGCCACCCTCTTCGCCCTCCACCACCTGCTCGCCCCGGTCGCCCGAACCGCCCAGGCGTTGCGCGCGTACCTGGCCGACAGGATCCTGCCCGCCCTGCCGACCCACTTCACCGACGACGCCGGCGCCCTGATGGCCGACACTGTGCACACCCTCGGCCGGCTGGACGACGCGATCACCCAACTCGACACGTTCGACAAGCTGACCGCCCTGCCGAACGGGGCGGTGTTCCTCGACCGGGCCGCCGGACTCGCGGGGACGGTCGCCGTCGTACAGGTCGATCTCACCGGGTTCGCCGGCGTGAACGCCGCGCTCGGGCAGGCCGCCGGCGACAGCGTCCTCCGGGCCGCAGCCCAGCGCCTGGCCGCGGCCGCCCCGGCCGGGGGCGTCACCGCCCGGCTCGGGGGCGACGAGTTCGCCGTCCTGGTCCCGCTCCCGGTCGCCCCAGGCGAGGTGCCGGACGTGGACGCCCTCGGCCGAGACGTGGGCCGCCTGCTCGCCGAACTCGGGCGGCCGTTCCCCGTGCTCGGGCGGGATGTCCACGTCGGGGCGAGCGCCGGTGTGGCGGTCGGCGCCGGGGCGGACGCGGCCGAACTGCTCGCCCGGTCGGCCGGGGCGCTCGCCGACGCGAAGGCGGCCGGGCCGGGGCAGTTCCGGTTCCACTCCCCCGACGACACCGACCGCCTCCGCCGCCGGCACGCCCTGGAGGTCGACCTGCGCGGGGCGCTCGACCGGGGCGAGTTCGTGCTGCACTTCCAGCCGAAGGTGTCCGCCGGTGCCCGCGAGGTGACCGGGGCCGAAGCGCTGGTCCGGTGGCGGCACCCGGCCCGCGGCCTGGTCCCGCCGGGGGAGTTCATCCCGGTCGCCGAGGCCACCGGCCTGATCGTCCCGCTCGGGGAGTGGGTGCTCCGGGCCGCGTGCGCGGAGGCCGCACGGTGGCCCAGGAACCTGACGATCGCGGTGAACCTGTCCGCCCGGCAGTTCCAGCAGCCGGACCTGCCCAGGGTGGTCGCCCAGGCGCTCGCCGACGCCGGCCTCGACCCCTCCCGGTTGGAACTGGAGGTGACGGAGAGCACGGTCATGGGGGACGCCGCCCGCGCGCTCGCCACGCTGACCGAGCTGCGCGGGATCGGGGTGTCGCTCGCGCTCGACGACTTCGGGACCGGACACTCGTCCTTGGCGTACCTGAAGCGGTTCCCGTTCCAGGTGCTGAAGGTGGACCGGGCCTTCGTCCGCGACCTGCCGGCCGGCGGGGAGGACCTGGCGATCGTCCGGGCGACCATCGCGCTGGCCCGCGCCCTCGGGCTCGACGTGGTGGCCGAGGGGGTGGAGGGGGAGGCCCAGGCGGAGTGCCTGGAGCGGAACGGGTGCGACGCCCTCCAGGGGTTCTACTTCAGCCGCCCGCTCCCGGCCGACGCCCTCCGGGCGTTCGTCCGCCCAGGCGTCGGGGCCGCGGTCGGCGGCCCGCCCGCGGCTGTCCTGGCCTAGCCGCCCGGCCCGGCGCGTCAGCCGATGAACACGCCGTTCGTGAACGATGGAGTTCCCCACGGTTTGTTGACGGTGTGTCAGGGTTGTGATGATTCAAAGCTCGCCGGGGCGACGTACCCCAGCGACGAGTGCAGGCGCACCCGGTTGTAGAACACCTTCGACGTACCCGAAGATCGCCCGCTCCGCCGCCGAGCGCGTGGCGAACGACTCGCGGTACACGAGTTCCTTCTTCAGGCTGGCGAAGAACGACTCCATCGGCGCGTTGTCCCAGCAGTTGCCCCTCCGGCTGAAGCTCAACGCCACCCCGTGGCCCGCCGCCGCCGAGCGGTACTCGGCACTGGTGTACTGGCACCCCCGGTCCGAATGCACCAGCAGCCCCGGGGCCGGCCGGCGGCGGGCGACCGCCATGCCGAGCGCCCGCGCCGTCAGGGCCGAGTCCGGCGCGTCGCCCATCGCCCACCCGACGACGCGGCGGGAGTACAGGTCCTCCACCGCCGCCAGGTAGAGC
>CAXTPM010000315.1:0-6491 GCA_964245865.1 uncultured Fimbriiglobus sp.
TCCATCTTCTGCGACTGGCGCAGTTGGTCCTCGAGCGCGTGGCGGTCGGTGGTGTCGATGAGTACGCCGTTCCAGAGGGTGCTGCCGTCGGGGCGGCGCTCGGGCATGGCCCGCGCGTGCAGGGTGCGCGCCGCCCCCGTCGGGGCGGCGCCGGGCCGGGGGCGGACGCGGAACTCCCAGTCGAACGCGGTCAGGCTCACGCGCGCGGCGTCCTCGGCGGCGAGCAGGTCGGGCAGGTCGTCGGGGTCCACCGCGTCGTAGAAGCGCTGGACCGACTCGACCAGTTCGGGGGCGGGGACGCCGACCAGGCTCTCGGCCCCCGCGCTCATGTAGCGCAGCCGCCGCGCCCCGGCGGCGGTGCGCTCGAGCTGGTACACGGCCCCGCCGGGGATGTTGTCGCCGATCGCGCGGAGTTGCCGCTCGCGGGCGGTCAACTCCGCCCCGGCGAGTTTGCGCTCGCCGATGTCGCGCTGGATCATCACCCAGTGGGCGCACGCGCCGCCCCCCCCCGTACTGGGCTTCACGGGCACGAGGCTCAGTTCGACCCAGAGTTCGCTGCCGTCGGCTCGGTAGTTCAGGAGTTCGGCCTGCACCGGCTCCCCGGCGTCCAGTGCCCGGCGCACCAGTTCGAGCGCGGCCGGGTCGGTGCTGGGGCCGCGCAGCTTGTGCAGCGACTGGCCCAAGAGTTCGGACTCGGGGTAGCCGGTCATCCGGCAGAACGCGGCGTTGACGTACAGCACCCCGCGCCCCAGTCCGGGCCGGGGGCTGGCTTCGAGGATGATGACCGCGTCGCGGGCATGCACCACAGCGCTTTCCAACAGCGCCAGGCGTTCGAGTGCCGCGCGGTGGCCCCGGCCGTGCAGCAGCAGGCCCGCGAGCGCCGAGCCGCAGGCGATGCTCAGCCCGGCGAGCGGGTCTCCGGCGAGCAGGGCGCCGATCGCGGCGAACCCCGCCAGCGCCAAGCCCCCCGCGATGATGCGCGCCACGCGATTCCCCCGGCCCACTGAAACTGTTCCGACGACTCTAGTACGAACCCGAAGCCCGTGCGCCCGCCGGCCGGTTGACGGGCGCCGGTTTTGACGGTTCCGCATTGTCCCGACAGACCCGCCGGCTTTGTCCCCTCCCCCCTCCGAGGGGGAGGGCTAGGGTGGGGGGGACTCGCCCAGTAGAAGTAAGTTGGGAGCGAGTCCGAGTCGAGTGTTCTTGGCATGGCCCCCCACCCTAGCCCTCCCCCTCGGAGGGGGGAGGGGACAAGAGGCGCCCCGTGGCCCACCGCACCCTCGCCGAAGCCGTCGCCGACCTCGAAGCCCACGGGCACCTGGCGCGCGTGGACGCCCCCATCGACCCCAATTTGGAGATGGCCGAGGTCCAGCGCCGCCTCTACCGCCAAGGCGGCAAGGCGGTGCTGTTCACTAACCCCAAGGGGTGCAAGTTCCCGATGGTGACGAACCTGTTCGGCACCAAGGCCCGCACCCACTTCCTGTTCCGCGACGCGCTGGATGATGTGCGCAAACTCGTGGAGCTGAAGACCGACCCGGCGAACGCCCAAAAGAAGCCGTGGCGCTACTGGAAGCTCCCCGCCATTGCCTGGCGGCTGCGGCCGCGGCTCGACCGGCGCGGGCCGATCCTCGGCCACACCGTGCCGCTGCCCGAGGTGCCCCAGCTCAAGTGCTGGCCGGACGACGGCGGCGCGTTCGTCACACTCCCGCAGGTCTACACCGAGCACCCCGACAAGCCCGGCTGGCGATACTCGAACCTCGGCATGTACCGCGTGCAACTGAGCGGCAACGACTACGACCCCGACCGCGAGATCGGGCTGCACTACCAGATTCACCGGGGCATCGGCGTCCACCACAGCGCCGCCGCGAAGAGGGGCCAGAACCTCCCCGTCAACGTCGTCGTCGGGGGGCCGCCCGCGCTCGCGGTGTCGGCGGTGATGCCGCTGCCCGAGACGCTGCCCGAACTCGCCTTCGCCGGCGCCCTCGGAGGGCGCAGGTTAAGCCTCGTGCGCGCGATCAACGGCATCCTCATGCCCGCCGAGGCGGACTTCGTCTTCAGCGGCTTCATCAACCCGACGCGCACCAAGCCCGAAGGCCCGTTCGGCGACCACCTCGGCTACTACAGTTTGGCGCACGACTTCCCCGTGATGACCGTGCAGAAGGTGTACCACCGCAAGGGCGCCATCTGGCCGTTCACCGTGGTCGGCCGGCCCCCGCAAGAAGACACCAGCTTCGGCGAACTCATCCACGAACTCACCGGCCCGGTGATTCCCACCGTGCTGCCGGGGGTCAAGGGCGTCCACGCCGTCGATGCCGCCGGCGTCCACCCCTTGCTGCTCGCCATCGGCAGCGAGCGCTACGTGCCGTATGCCCAGAAGCGCAGCCCGCAGGAGCTGCTGACCATCGCGTGTGCGATTCTCGGCCAGGGCCAGTTATCCTTGGCGAAATACCTGTGGATCGCCGCGCAGGAGGACGACCCGACGCTGGATGTCCACGACGCGGCTGCGGTGTTCCGGCACATTCTGGAGCGCGTCGATTGGGCGAACGACCTGCACTTCCACACGCACACCACGATGGACACGCTCGACTACAGCGCCGGCGAGGGGCTGAACCGGGGCAGCAAGCTCGTGATCGCCGCCGCCGGGCCCGTGCGCCGGGGGCTGGGCCGTAACCT
The DNA here is from genome assembly GCA_964245865.1 of uncultured Fimbriiglobus sp. Taxonomy (GTDB): domain Bacteria; phylum Planctomycetota; class Planctomycetia; order Gemmatales; family Gemmataceae; genus Fimbriiglobus. The sequence goes on from CAXTPM010000315.1 coordinate 2,674, forward strand.
ACCCGAGAACCTGCGGCTGCCCGACGGCTTCACCGCCCCGCACCTCGCCGCCCCCGGCATCCTGGTCGTGAGCGGCCCCAAGCACGCCGGCATCCCGCGCGGCGACGGCCCGGACGAGTATGAACCCACCCTCGTGCGCTTCTGCCGCGAGTTGGGCGAGTTCAACCGCAACCTCGACTCGTGGCCGCTGGTGGTGGTCGCCGACGACGCGGAGTTCGCCGCGCGAAGCTTCGACAACTGGCTGTGGGCCACCTTCACGCGCTCCAACCCCGCCGCCGACGTGCTGGGCGTCCACCCCACCGGCAAGCGCAAGCACTACGGCTGCGCCGGGCCGCTGGTCATCGACGCGCGCCTGAAGCCGCACATGGCGCCGCCGCTGGTGGAAGACCCGGCGGTGACACGCCGGGTGGACGAGTATTGCGCGCGGGGCGGGCCGCTGGCGGGGATCGTGAGTTAGTCGGGAGCGGAAGAGAGACTACTCCCCTCCGCGCTGCCAGCAGGAGAACGTGGCGTTGCCCGCCGAACTCATCGCGTCGATGACCCCCTCGTTGGCGAAGCCCGGCAACTGCTGGAGCCGGGCCAGCAAATCGTCGGCTCCAGGCACCCCCTGCGGTACCCGGCACACCCCGGCCACGCCGACCAGCACGAAGAACACGTCGTCCGAAAACGGTCCCGCGTCGGTCGTCTCGATTGCGACCGACCGCAAGTCGTCCCAGGCGATTGACTCTTCCCGCCGGCCGAACTGGCGGTAAGTGACGCCGCGCTCGTCGCACGATACCGCTGCGGCCATCGTACTCCCCCGAAGTTGACCCCGACTCGACTCCGCCGGGCGCAGCCGGTAAACTACCCGCATCCTACGGAGCCGCTTCAACGCCCGCCATGATCGAGATCAACGACGCCCTCGCCCGCATCATCGCCGAGTGCGCGCCACTCCCGCCGGCCCGCGCGCCGCTGACCCACGCCGCCCTCGGCCGGGTGCTGGCCGAAGACCTGCGCGCCGACCGCGACGCGCCGCCGTTCGACCAGGCACTCATGGACGGCTACGCGGTGCGAGCCGCCGACCTCCCCGGCGGCAGCGGCGAACTGGCACTCGCCGCCGAAGTCCCCGCCGGCACCCTCGCCGCCACGCCACTGCAGCGCGGCCACGCCGCCCCGATCTTCACCGGCGCCCCGCTGCCCGAGGGCGCCGACGCGGTGGTAAAGGTCGAACTTAGCAGCCGCGCCGGCACCCGCGTGAGGCTCGCCGATCCGAGCCTCACCGTTGGGCGAAACGTCCTGCGGCGCGGCGAGGCCATGTCGCGCGGCCAGGTCGTGGTGCCCGCCGGTACGCGTATCATCCCCGCGGCCGTCGGCCTCGCCGCGAGCATCGGCGCCGCCGAGGCGCTGCTCGTCCCCGCACCCCGCGTGGCCGTGCTCGCCACCGGCAGCGAACTCGCCGAACCCGGCATTACGCCCGCCGGCGCGCAAATCCGCAACTCCAACGGCCCCATGCTCCTGGCACTGGTGGCCCGCGCCGGCGGCGCCCCCGTCGATCTCGGCCAAGCGCCCGACGACGCCGGCGAACTGCGGCGACTCGTGCGCGCCGGCCTCGACTCCGCCGACGTACTCGTCACCAGCGGCGGCGTCTCGGTCGGCGACTACGACCTGCTCCCCGGCGTCTTCGAGTCGCTCGGAATCACGGCAATTTTCCACCAAGTCCGCATGAAGCCCGGCAAGCCGCTCTTGTTCGGCACGCTCACGACGCCGGACGGCGCGAAGCGCCTGGTGTTCGGCCTCCCCGGCAACCCGGTGAGCACGCTCGTCTGCTTCGAGCGCTTCGTGCGGCCCGCCCTCCGGCTGCTCGCCGGCCACCCCGCCGGCGCCTCGCCGGCGAACGCCACGCTAGTCGAGCCGCTGCGGAGCCAGTCCGACCGGCCGAGTTACTCGCCCGGCGCGTTCGCCGGTCCCGGCGCCGTGCGGCCGCTGCCCAACCGCGGCTCGGCGCAACTGCTGCCCTGGCTCGGCGCCGAGTGCCTGGTCGACCTCCCCGCCGGCGCCCACGACCTGCCGGCCGGCGCGGCGGTCGCCGTCATCGATATCCGCTAACCGTTCACCGAAACCGGCGAAGGACTTGCCACCATGCCGCGACTGACGACCTCCCGCCGCCTGTTCCTGCCGCCCGTGCTCACGGCCGTCCTGCTCTGGACCGCGTTCTACCCGCTCGACCTCGGCGTCACGTCCCTCTTCGCCCTCGCGCCGTTCCTCACGCTCGTCCGCGCCGAGTCATCCCGAAGGTGGCCACGCTACCTCGCCGCGTTCGCCGGCGGGTTCGTCTTCTTCGCGCTGGCCATCAAGTGGGTGCGCGTCGCGCACGTCATGATGCTGCTCTTTACCTGGCCTGCCGGCGCATTCTACTGCGCCTTGACGTGGCCACTGGCGCTGTACTTCCTACGCCGGCTCGACCGCCAGCAACTCCCGTTCGCGCTGACGCTGCCCGTGGTCTGGGTGGCCGTCGAGTACGCGCGGGCGCACTTCCCCACCGGGTTTAGCTGGCTGCAGCCGCTGGGCGTGTACCAACTGGTGGGGTTCCACTGGTACGCCCTCGGCTACAGTTTGCATAATATTACGCCCGCGATTCAGTGCGCCGACCTCGGCGGCGTGCACCTCATCTCCGCTTCGGTGGCGTGCTGCAACGGCATCGCTTACGAGTGGATGATGCGCAGCAACTGGGTGCGCGCCCTCTTCGCCTGGCCGGCGCGCCCCAGGGCAATCCTAGTCGGCCAGCAGACGTACATCTGGCAGATGTACACGACCGCGTGGGCGCTGCTCTTCCCGATCATTCTATTTTGCTACGGCACCGTGCAACTGTCGCACCCGCCGTACCCGCCGGGGCCGCGCGTGGCGTGCATCCAGGGTAACGTGCCCCAAAACGAGAAGATGGACCAGAACCCCGACCCGCGCGTGACGCCGCCCCTGGAGGTCGAATACTTCGGCCTCGCCCAGCGCGCCGCACGACCCGGCGGGCCGCGGCCCGACTTAGTTGTTTGGCCGGAGACTTGCTTCCCCTATGAGTGGTACGACGCCGCCCCGGAACTGCCGCCCGAGTCGGCCGCTGCGAAGCAGGTGGCCCGCACCGTCGCCGACGCGGCCGACATCCTCAAGGCCCGCAAACTCGTCTCGCTCCCCGCGACGAACTACCTCCTGGGCTTGAACCGCCTCGAACTCAAGGACGCCACGCTCAAGCCCGGCACCTACCGCAAGTACAACTCGGCGGTGCTGATCGACTCGGACTACAATGCCACGGCGAGCTACGACAAAATGCACTTAGTCCCGTTCGGCGAGTACGTGCCGCTCAACAACGGATTCCTCAAAAACTTCACCCCCTACGACCATGACTACAGTTGCACGCCCGGCGAGCGCTACACCGTATTCAAGATCGACAGCGGTGCCCCGGCCAAACAATACCGCTTCGGTGTGATGATCTGCTACGAGGACTCCGACCCGTACATCGCGCGACAGTACAACTGGGCGAGCGAGCGCGGCTGCGACGCCGACTTCTTGGTGAACATTAGCAACGACGGCTGGTTCGCCGGCACCGAGGAGCACGCCCAGCACCTCGCCATCTGCCAGTTCCGCGCGGTCGAGGCCCGGCGCAGCGTGATCCGCGCGGTCAACACCGGCGTCAGCGCGATCATCGACCCCGACGGTAAAGTCATCGGGCTGCCGAACCCGTCCAAGCCCGTCAAAGATTCAGCGAACACGACGGCGGTACTACGGGGCGAAGTCCCGATTTCCGACGCCGGGACGACCTACGCGCTGCTGGGCGATTGGGTGCCGCT
>CAXTPM010000316.1:0-6086 GCA_964245865.1 uncultured Fimbriiglobus sp.
ACATCGAGCAGAACGCGCCGGGCGAGCACGACTTCGAGGCCGGTTTGCCCGGCGAGCGCCCGCGCCTCGGCGTCGAGTTCGGCGGGGAGCGCCACCGGCTTTGGGGCCGGCAACTTGTCGGCGGTCGCCAGCACACTCTTGAGCTTGTCGAGGCCGACGCCGGCGTTGGCCTGCACCCCGACGACCGTCAGACCCGTGCGAGCCGCGAGTTCGGCGAGGTCGAGTTTGATCCCCTGCGCGCCGGCGAGGTCGAGCATGTTGACCGCGAGCACCACCGGCAGACCGAGGTCCATCGCCTGCGTGGTCAGATAAAGATGCCGCTCCAGGTTCGACGCATCCGCCACGCACAGCACGACTTGCGGCCGCAGTGTGGGGTGCTTGCCGAGTAGCAAGTTCACGGTGACGAGTTCGTCGGGGCTGCGCGGCGCGAGCGAGTACGTGCCCGGCAAATCGACCAGGGTGAGGGGTGTGCCGCCGGCGGTACACTGGCCGACTTTCAGATCAACGGTCACACCGGGGTAGTTACCGACGTGCTGGCGTAATCCCGAGAGCGCGTTGAAGAGCGTCGATTTGCCCGCGTTCGGGTTGCCCAAAAGAGCCACAACGACCGGGGACATTCGCACTCCTCGCGGACTCGGGTTTAGCCGGGCGGTTCTGGCCCGATGATCGTGACGCGCACCGACTTCGCCTCGCGCTTGCGCAGGCTCAGGCGGGTGTTGCCCAGGCGGATTTCCAGCGGGTCGCCCAGTAGTGCGAACGCCACGAGTTCGAGCGTCTCGCCCTCGAACAGCCCCAGTTCGGCCAGGCGCTGCGTCAGGTCCGGCGGGCCGTCGATCTGCTCGACGGTCGCCCGCTGCCCAGGCGCTAACTCGTCCAGCGTCACGCTCCTCACGCCGAGGCCGGACTGACGAGGATTTGCGCGCAGTCGTCGCCGCGCAGGCAGAGCTTGCAGTTCGCCACTTGTAGCAGGCACGGCGACCCCGGCTGGAGCACCTGGAACTTGCACCCCTCGCGCAAGCCGAGTTCGGCCAGGCGGTTTACCCACCCCGGCTCGCCGGAGACTTCGGCAACGGTCGCCCACTCGCCGCGTGTGAGGACATCCAACGGGAGCAGCATCGCTCGCGCTCGCTCGGGCAAAGTTCGTCGGGGCCAGTCCAGGTATTAGCACTGTAGAGGTGCGGTTACAGGTGGTCAAGTCGTAATCGCTTGAGTTCGGTGCTATTTCGCCGCCGCGAGTTTCGCGGCCCGCTCGGCGAGGTACTCCGCCACCGCCGCCGCCGTGCCGGGGAGCGGCGTGCCGACGAGCGCGTCGTACTTCGCGGTGGAAAGCACGCTGTAAGCCGGCCGGCGGGCGCGGGCGCCGAACTCGGCGGTCGTGATCGGCGTCAGGTCGGCCGCAACCCCGACTTGGCGAAACAGTTCGGCCGCGAGGCCGTGCCAGGTGATCGCGCCGGGGTTGACGACGTGAAATAACCCAGTCGCATCGCGGCGAATCAGTTCGAGAATGCCGCGCGCGAGGTGCTTGGTGTAAGTCGGCGAGCACACTTGGTCATCGACCACACGCAGCGGCTTGCCCTGTCCGGCCACGCGCAGCATCGTTTCGAGGAAGTTGGTGCCCTTGCCGCCACTGCCGTGGACGCCAAATAGGCCGCAGGTGCGGACGACGAGGTTGCGCGGGTCGGCGAGCGCGGCCCACTCCCCGGCCAACTTCGACTTGGCGTAGATACTCTCGGGGTTCGGCCGGTCGGTTTCGGCCCAGGGTGTGGAGCGCGGCCCGCCGCAGACGTAATCCGTGCCGACGTGGACCAACTTGGCGCCGACCCGAGCGCAGGCGGACGCGAGATCGACCACCCCGCCAGCATTAGTGGCGAACGCCGCTGCCCGGTCGTCCTCGGCCTTATCGACGAGGTTGTACGCGGCGCAGTTGATAACCAAGCCGCCCTCAAGCCCCGCGAGCGCCGGCGCGACCATCTCGGGCCGCGCCAAGTCGATTTCCGCGCGCGTCAGCCCCACGACCTCGCCGTACTCCGCTTCGAGTAGCGGCGCGAGGTCTTGCCCGAGTTGCCCGCGCGCCCCGACGACAGCGACTTTCACGGCTACGACTTCGGCTTCGGCGCGAACGACGTATCGCCGGTATCGAGTTCGGTCTTCTGGTCCTGGTAGATTTTCACCTTCGCGTCGGCGCTCGAAATGGTGACATCGACCTCGCCCTCCATGACCACGCTGAAGCGCACTTCCTTCACGCGCCCGGTCTTGGGGTCGTAGAGCGCGTAACCCGGCTTGGTGTCGCCCTTGGTGGTCAGGGTGCCCGACTTGATCTTGAACGGCAGCCCCTCGGTGCCGGCGGCGGGGGCTTTGTACGCGAGTGTGGGCTTGACCTCGACGCGGTCGAAGTCTTTTTGCGTCGCGTCCTTGCCCTTGTAGGTGTAGCTCATGGTGCGGTCGTAGCTGCCGATGGGGCCGAGCGGCAGGGTCGATTTCTTCTCCCAACTCTCGTTGACGGCCTTGCCCGGCGTCACGGTGACACCCGCCGACGGATCGACCATCTCCTTGACGGCCTCGTCCGAGAGGATCGACTTCAAGATGCCTTCCATTTGGGGGTTGACGCCCTTCAGTTTTTCGACCGCCTGCTCGCGGCCATCGACCTTCTCGACGACCATGTCTTTGTTGAACGTGACCGTGAACTCCAGGCCCACCAGCCCCTTGAAGAACTCGGCCAGCCCAGGGTTCGCCGCGCTGCCCGGCGTGGTCGCGGCAGTCGAGTCGTAGTCGATGGTCTGCCCGGCGATGTCGAGTTTGAACTGCACCGCCTCGACGGTCTGCTTCACTACCGTCTTGTCTTTGTCGATCGAGACCGGGGTCCACTTGAAGTAGAACGTCAGGTCGTTCTTCATCGGCACGTCGGAGTTGCCGGCCACTTTCAGCGACTGCTCGACCTTGGTGGCGAGCTTCTGGTAGAACGGCTTGTTCAGCTCGAAGCGCGTCTCGAAGCGAACCTTGCCGTCGGCGGCGGGCGCGGGCGCCGGTGCCGCGGCGGGCGGGGCCGGGGGCGTGGTCGGCGCGGCGGGGGGGGTCGCCGGCGGGGCGGCGGGCGGCGCCGGCGGCTGGGCGGAGACGGTGGCTACGGCCAAGAGCGCGGCGAACAAAGCAGTCAGGCGGAAGGCGGGCACGGGCGGCTAGCTCCGGGGGGCGGGATGGCGAGGGTGGTGGCTAGTGTACGCGCGGAGCGGGGCGCGTACAAGGGCGCGGCCGACCGCAGAGGAGGGCGAAAGCCCGCCGTCCGCGACGGCGCGGAGTCTTCCAGCGGCAGAAGACTCCGCGCCGTCGCGGACGGCGGGCTTTCGCCGCGCCGCTTCGCCTTGCCCCGCCGCCGGTCGCCGCGGTATCCTACCCGGCATGCCCCGACCCCGCGTCCCGCCGGCGCTCAAGCCCGCGCTGACTTTGCTCGCGTGCCTGGCCGCGCTCGACCTCGCCGCGCGTCCGCTCGTCCCCGTGTGGGAGCGCCACTCGCCGGACGACTACGCCGAGCGCCTGGCCGGGGCCGCGCGGGCGCCGCGCGACCTGCTGTTCGTCGGCGGCTCGCCCGTGTCCGAGGGACTCGACCCCGCCGCCTTTGCCGGGACGCCGTGGCGGGGCGCCCCGATCACCTCACCGTATTCGCTCGGCCTCCCCGGCGGCACGGCCACCGACTTCGCGTTCGCGCTGCGCTCCACGGTGGAGGCCACCGGCGCCCCGCCGCGCTTGGTGGTCTACGGGGCCGCGCCGACCGACCTGAACGACGCGCGCAACGAGCCGCACGGGGCGTACTCGCTGTGGGGCACACGCGACTGGCTCGACTGCTGGCACACCCGACCGGATTCGCGCTCGTGGGCCACGCGCCGCTTCTCCGAGGGGCAGGTGCGTCAACTCTCCGCGGTCTGGACGCACCGCCACGGCATCAGGATGAGTGCCGCCGCCGCGCTCGAACGCCTCTCGCCGGGCGCGGCGGGGCCGGCGGGAGTGGAGATGCGCAAGAACCTCGCCTACTCCGACGCGCTGCGCTCGGGACTCGGCTACGCCCCGGCCGCGCACTACGTGAGTGCCCGCTACGACCTCGATAAGCTGGCCGGCAAGCCGCCCGCGCCGTTCGGGTTCCTCGACAAGTACCGCGCCGGGGGCCACGCCCAGTACCTCGACCGTATGGCCGAGTGGTGCGCCGGGTGGGGCGGCGCCTTCGTGGTGGTGCGCATGCCGGTGACAACGGACCTCGAAGCGAAGTACCCCGCCGAACTCGCGCTGTTCGAGGCCGAGTTCGCGCGCTTCCGCGCCGCCTACCCCGCCGTGCGGGTGCTCGACGCGGCGCGGCCGACTGTGGGGCTAACCGACGCGGACTTCGGTGACATCATCCACCTCAACGGGGTGGGGTGCGGCAAGCTCTCGCGCTTCGTGCGCGCGGAACTCGAAGCGCTCGAAGCCGGGGCGGGGCGCTAATGCTGCTTTTCGCCAGCCGGCAGTTCGTCGTCTTCCTGCCGGTGGTGCTGCTCGGCTACCACCTGTTGCGTCGCCGCGAGCACCGCTACCGCTGGCTGCTGGCGGCGAGCTGGCTGTTCTACGCCTACGTCCCGCCGCACTACTGGCCGGTAATCTTCGCGCTGACCGCCCTCGACTACTTCGCAGCACTCCGCATTGAGGCGGTCCCGACGCCCGGCGTGAAGAAGTTCTGGCTCGCGGCGAGCGTGGTGGCCAACCTAGGGCTGCTGTTCGCGTTCAAGTACACGCCGTTCGCCTACGACAACCTGCACGCCGCCGCAGGGCTAGTCGGCGCGCCGCTGCCCACGAGAGTGTGGGACGTGGTGCTGCCGCTGGGCATCAGCTTCCACACCTTCCAGGGGATCAGCTACACCGTTGACGTGTACCGGGGCCACATCAAGGCGGTGCGCGACTTCGGGGACTACGCGCTGTTCGTGTCGTTCTTCCCGCAACTCGCCGCCGGGCCGATCGTGCGCGCCGCCGAGTTCCTGCCCCAAATGGACTCGCCCCCGCCGGTGACGCGGAAGCAAGTGGCCGACGGAATCGTGCTGTTCGCGTGCGGGCTAGCCAAGAAACTCGTGGTCGCCGACCACCTGGATGACCTCCTCGTCGGGCCGGTGTTCGCCGGCCCCGAGGGGTTCGACCCCGCCACCCGACGCCTGGCGGTGGCGGCGTGGGCGGTGCAGATTTACTGCGACTTCTCCGGCTACACCGACATGGCGCGCGGCATCTCGAAGTGGTTCGGCTTCGAGTTGCCCGAGAACTTCCGCCTGCCGTACCTGGCGACTTCGATTACCGACTTCTGGCGCCGCTGGCACTTATCACTTTCCACCTGGCTGCGCGACTACGTCTACTTCCCCCTGGGCGGCAGTCGGGGTAGCGGCCTGCGGACCTACTCGAACCTGATGCTCCTGTTCGTGCTGTGCGGCCTGTGGCACGGGGCGACGTGGGCGTGGCTGGTGTACGGAGTGTACAACGGCGTGCTGATGGGGCTGCACCGCGCCTACGACCGCGCCCTGGCCGGCAGCCCCACCGCGAAGCTGGTGCGCGGCAGCGCGGCGTGGGCACTGCTGGCGTGGGCGGCGACGACCGTGCAGTTCCTCGTCGGGCTGGTGCTCATCCGCCAGCACGACTGGGCGGGCGGACTTACCCTGATGCGCGCACTCGTCGGCCTGGACTCGGGCTCGGCCGGGGGCGCCGGGGCGGACTCGGGCGTGCTGGTCGCTATCCTGATGGCGCTGGGCCTCGCCGGGCACGCCTGGGGGCTGATGCTGAACCTGGCCGGGCGCGGGGGCTTCCGCTTCCCCGAGGGCGCGCGGCTGTTCGGGGCGGCGTGCTGCCTGGCGGCGTGCGTGGTGTTCGCGCCGGGGTCGGCGCGGCCGTTCATCTACATCCAGTTCTGACACCCCAACGGGACAAGAGGCGCCGTGGCCACCCGCGCGAGACTGCAGCGCCTCACCACCCTGGGCATCACCGCGCTGATCTGCCTGCCGGTGGCGATCCTGGCGAGCTCGGAGACCGTCCCGTGGCTCGCGCGGCCGGCGCGCCTGGCCGGGCCGGCCGTGCTGCCCGACGGG
>CAXTPM010000316.1:6096-6490 GCA_964245865.1 uncultured Fimbriiglobus sp.
CCTCCGACCGGCTCATCGACCATCTCGCACGCTTCGCCCGGGACGTGCTGCCCGACGGGGACCAAGAGCTCGCCTGGCTGCACACCAGCACGAACGGCCCGACCTGGGAGCGGTTCGTCGCGGGGCTGGTGCGCGCCCAACTCGACATGCCGGATTTGATCGTGGACGACGCCGGCGCCTACCGCGACTCGGCGGGGCGCGCGCCCGAGGTGGTGGTGCGGCGAGCGGGTGTCCCAGGCAGTCTGCGCGTGCGCTGGTACAAAGTCACCGGCGACGCCACCCCGGCGTACTGGATCGACGCCCTGGCGGGGCGCGACCCAGCGCCCCTGGCGGTCGTCGGAGGCGGGTCGAGCGACCGGGCGGTGGAACTCGCGCAGCTGCTCGACCGGCGAAC
>CAXTPM010000317.1:0-2345 GCA_964245865.1 uncultured Fimbriiglobus sp.
GTTGGCCTCGGTCATTGCCGTGCCGGTCATGCCCGCGAGCTTGGCGTACAGCTTGAAGAAGTTTTGCAGCGTGATCGTGGCGAGAGTTTGTGTTTCCTGCTTGATTTGCACGCCTTCGCGCTTGTGCTTCGCCTCGACCGATTGGTGCAGCCCGTCGGACCACTGCCGGCCGAACATGGCGCGGCCGGTGAACTCGTCAATAATAATAATGCCGAGCTGGTTGTTCTCGCGCGGGTCGGCCGCGATCATGTAGTTTTTATCGCGGTGATACAGGTGGTGGGCTTTCAGCGAGTTGTCGATCATGTGGGGCCATTCCATGTTCCCCGCCGTGTAGAAACTCTCCACCCCGGCCAGCCGCTCGGCCTCGCGCACGCCCATATCCGTCAGGTGGCAGGTGCGCTCTTTTTCCTTGATCTCGAAGTAGACGCCACGTTTGGGGGGCGACTGCGGATCGACCAGCTTGGGGTCGATCGGCACCAGCACCGGCAGGCCGTCGCCCTCGGTCCCTTGCAGCGTCAGATTGTCTTGACCCTTGAGTTCTTGGCGGGCCTTGCGCTCCAACTCGGTGAGCTTGCGCGCGATCTCGTCGGACTTCTCGTAGTGCTTCAGGTCCGAGTGGGCCGGCCCCGAAATAATCAGCGGCGTGCGCGCTTCATCAATGAGGATGTTGTCAACTTCGTCGATGATGGCATAATTCAGCGGCACGCGCTGGCACTGGCGGTAATACGCATGAAAGTTCTCGTCGGTGAAGCTCGCCGGCTTCATGTTGTCGCGCAAGTAGTCGAAGCCGAACTCCGAACTCGTGCCGTAGGTAATATCGCACTCGTAGGCCGCGCGGCGGGCCTGGGGGTCCATGTCGGATTGGATGTACGCCGCACTCACGCCGAGCGCTTGATAAATCGGCAGCATCCACTCGCAGTCGCGGCGCGCCAGATAGTCGTTGACGGTGACGACGTGCACGCCCTTTTTCTCGAGCGCATTCAAGTACGCGGGCAGCGTGGCGACGAGTGTTTTGCCCTCGCCCGTCACCATCTCGGCGATGTTGCCGCCGTGCAGGATCACCCCGCCGACGATTTGCACGTCGTAGTGGCGCATCCCCTTGCTGCGCTTCCCGGCCTCGCGGCACGCGGCGAACGCCTCGGGCAGAATGTCGTCGAGCGTCTCGCCCTTGCCCAAGCGCTCGCGGAACTGGTCGCTGAGTCCCTTGAGGGCGTCGTCGGAGAGCGCCTCCATCGCCGGCTCGAGCCGGTTGACTTTGTCGAGGATCGACCCCGGCAGCACGGTGTGCGTGGTGGCGCCCTTCGGCCGAATGTAGCCGGTGTTCTTGACCGCGCGGTCGTTGGCGGTGCCGAAGAGGCGCCCGACGAAGCCGAGGCTGCCTTCCACGAAGGTGTTGAAGCCGTCGCCGAGCCGGTCGAGGATGGTGGATTCGGGCGCGGGGGCGGTCGCGGTCGTCGCCATGTGTCAAGCTCGCCTAGAGTGGTCGATCCCGGCCGTTCGTTCCAACCGCTACTGTAAGGGGGCCGCAAAACCGGGTCAATCCCGAGTGCCTGCGCCGCTTGTGGGGTTGGGGCCAACTAGCAGGGGACGCTCGGCGGGCGGAATCTCGCCGCTTGCGGTGGGGCGTGGGCGTGGGTAGAGTTGGATCGGACGTGACAGGAAGGGTGCGGGGGTGAACGATGGCGAGCGACTTGGCGGCTGTGATCGCTGCGGCGGAAGCGCTGCCTGAGGCGGAGCGGCGGGAACTGGTGGAAGTGCTGAGCGCGGGGCTAGACACCTTCAAGTGGCCCGAGGGGGCCGTCCCGCGACTCACCGACGAGCAGAAGCGCCGAGTCGATGAGCGGATGGCCGAGTACGACGCCGGCCTGGCCGAGTCGGCGCCGTGGGAAGAAGTCTGGGCGCGGGTGCTGGCCCGGAGGGCGGCGCGTGGCTAGTGTGCGCCTGCTAAGTCGGGCGGAACGGGACTTCGAGAGCGCCGCGGAGTGGTACGACTCCCGTAGCGGCCCCAGCGCCCGCCGCTTCGAGGACGCCGTGGCCGGCGCGCAGGCCACCCTCGCCCGGCTACCGCAACTGTACGCCCCCGACCAGACCGGTCAGCGGGTCTGTCCGGTCGCGGGGTTCCCGTACCTGCTTGTCTACCGCTACGACGCGGCCGCGAACGAAGTCGTCGTGTCGGCGGTGGAGCACGCCCGCCAGGGGCCGTAGGTGAATTGACACCCGCCCCACCCCGTGCGGCGAAACCGACGGCCCCGGACACCGGATGCGACCGCGATGACCCCCGCCGACCCCGACAAGCTCACATTGGCCCTCTGGCGGCTGTTCCGCTTCGTCGCCGGCCTGGGCAT
>CAXTPM010000317.1:2355-6453 GCA_964245865.1 uncultured Fimbriiglobus sp.
CGCCGCGTGCCTCTACGGTCTGTGGGTGCTCGGCGGCTATGACCCCGAGACGCGCGACTGCTTCCTGACGCTCATGGGCCTGTTCGCGCAAATCACGGTACCGGTGGCGGCGATGTACTACCCGCCGGTAGCAGTGTACCTCGCCGCGTGGGAGTCGGGGCTGGGGCGCTCGGTGGCGGGGTGGGTCCGGCGGGCCGGGCGCCGGCCCCGTCCGCCGGGAGTCGAGTTGTCTACGCCGTCACCGGCATGCACACCTGCTCCAGCAACTTCTCGGCGCGCTCCTGGATGATGTCCGCCAAGTTGGGCAGGGGCGCGCCTTCGGGCATCGACTCGCGCACCGCCGCGAGCCACTTCGGGAAGCTGGACAACAGGGCGTAGCCGTCGAGTGAGACGGCTTCGAGGCGCGCGTGGTGCCCGCGCTTCTCGGCGTCCGCCCAGAGTGTTTTCGACTTCCCCGTGAGGGCAAAGTCGTCCTCGGGGCGCAAGAGAATCAGGTGATCGACCACGGCCGGCGCGGTGGCGAACGCGCCCAGCTTGATCTCGAGGTCTTTGGGCTTGCCCGCGCCGCGCGCCAGGAACAGCCCCACGCCGACGCGCCACGGCGGGCCGTCCTGGTGCGCCCAGTGCGCGAGTGTGACGGCGCCATACGTCGGGTGGTCGCCGAACGCCCACTCGCCGACGACGTGCGAGAGGCGCCAGCCGCCGACCTTCACCCCGTGCTCGTGGCAGGTGGTGAGGAACACGCCGAGGGCCGACTGGAGTTCGCGCGCCGACGCCGTGAGGGCGCCGTCGGGGGACAGGCGGCGGCGGGCGGCGCGGTACTCCTGCTCCCACAACTCCGCGAGGGCCGAGTGCGCCGGCGTGGCCGGCTCGGGGTCGGCGGGGGTGTGCAGGATCGTCACCGACCGGAACGCCACCGCTTCGGTGGAAGGCGGCGCCTGCGGGGAACTCGGCACCGGCGGCACCACCGGTACGGCGGGTTCCTTGCCCAAGAGCGCGTCGATGCGGTTCTGCTTATCGGACGGCGCCATCACGTCGGGGAAGGGCGGCTCGGCGACGAAGTGGGCGGGGGGAGCCTGCTCCCCGGCGGCAGAGACCTCACCCCCCCGGCCCCCCTGTCCCAAAAGGAGAGGGGGGTGATCGCGCTCCAAAGTTTCAAGTAGTGGCGTGCCGCCGGAGGACGCCGGCACAGCAGGCTTCTCCCTCCCCTCTGCTTCGGAGAGGGGGGCCGGGGGGGTAAGGTCTCTTCGGCCGGGATCGCCCCCACCCTCGTACACCACATGATCGAACAGGTGCCGGAACTGCTGGAGCATGTCCCGCAGCGTCGGCTCACTCCTGGCGATGCGCGCGATCTGCTCGTCCGCGAACGGGAAGGTGTCACTCAGGTCGTGACCGCCCTCAACCTCCGCGAGCACCGGCCGCAGGCGCGCCTCGACCACCCGGCGCACCAGCATCTCGTGCGGAGCCTCCAAGCGAATCGCCTTCACGGTGCCCAACTTCGGTACATGCACGGGGTTGTTCAGGCGGTCCTGGATGTACCCGTCGAGGCTCGGCACGAAGCGGTTCCACAGCCCGCGCTCGGCGAACACCAAAAAGCACAGCCCGTTGATCTGGTGCATCGCTTGCACGATGCCCGCGAAGAACGACTCGGCGATCTGGTGCGCGTCGTCCGAGCGACGCGCCAGCAAGAGGTCTTCGAGCTGGTCGAACGCCACGACCACGGGGATTTTCAACGAACGGAACAGCTCGGTGACGACTTTCAACAGCGCCAGCACCAAGTCCTGGCGGCTGGGCCGGACGTGGAACTCCAACTCGGCGAAGCCGAAGGTGAGGAAGTTGGCCAGCGCGGCCTCGTCGCCCTTCAGGACCGCCCCGGCGAAGCCGCGCACCACCTGCTGACGCATCAGCCCAGCGGTGGCGCGGGACTCGGTCTTGGCGGCGTGCCGCACGAGCAAGTCGTAGGCGGACTCGTTCGTCAGCCCCGCCTCGCTCAGAAGCTGCGACAGCGGCGCGCCCGACACCGGCAGTTGCTCGGCCAGCCACTCGCCGCGCTCCTGCGCCTGGGTGCCGCCCAGCCCCAGGCGCCGCGCCCACTTGCCGAGGCCCGGCGGCGGGAACAGTTCGACGCGCTCCTCCGGCGTGAGGGCGGCAATCGCCTGGCCCAACTGCTGGCGCACCACCTTGTCGCCGACGTACAGTAGCGGCCGCACGCCCTTCTGCTTGCCGCCGCCCAGCAAGGTGTCGAGCAGTTGGAACAGCAGGTATTCGAGGAAGTCCGATTCCTTCTGGTACACCCCCGGCGTGACGACCAGTTGCCACGCGGCCCCGTCGCCGTGCTTGATCGAGTGCAGCAGGTGCGTCTTGCCCGCCCCCTTGTTGCCCAAAATGGGGACGACTTCGGAGTGCGTCAGCGGGTCGTAGCGGTACAAGTCGATGATCGCGCAGAGCAAGTCCCGCTCGGCGGTGAACAGTTCCGGCACGTGGTAGCGCGCGCAGGTGTCGTCGTCCGGGTTGCGCGCGAAGTAGTTGCGGAACGGGTTGCCCGCGCGCTGGAGTGCCTCGCGCACCTCGGCGACGAGGGGGCCGGCACCGGCGTCAGTCTCGGGGGCGTCGAGCGTGGGGGCGTGCGTCGTCGGCATGGGCTTCCCTCCTTGGAAGCGCGGTCTCGGAGGCGGTGGGCCGGTATGGTCGCACGGCGGGGGGGCGGTGTCAAGGCGGGGGGCGACGCCGGCTAAGATGGTGACGCCGCGACCGACACGCCTACCAATCCCACGCGGACTCGAAGTCGCAATGTGATCGCCAACCGGAGCCACCGCCGTGCCCGTCTTCCCCGTGCTCGCCCTGTTCCTCGCCTACCCGCCGCCGTTCGTGCCGCCGCACTTAGCGCAGCAAGAGCAGTTCTTGAGTCGAGCCGACAAGGTCCGTGCCGGACAGACGCTCGCTCTTTTGAGAGTCGCTGAAGCCGGCGTTCGACAGCCCCTCGATACCCCCGCCATCGCCCGCACGCGAGGAGTCATCTTGCTGATGGGCCGTCTGCGCCTAGAGCCGGCAGTGCCGTTCCTAGTCGAGCACCTCACGTTCCCCGGCTCCCGCGACGGCCTCGTTCGCCTCAGCCCCTACGGCCCCGACCAGTTATACCCCTGCGCTGCCGCGCTCGGGCAGATCGGTGGTTCGTCAGTGAACTCCGTCCTCGGCGCCGCCGAGGAGTCCGACGACCCCCTCAGGCACTCGCTGACCGCACTCGCCCTCGTCCGCGCGCTGGGGCCGGAACTCGCCGCGGACTTCCTCACGCGCCGCCGCGACACCCTACCCGTCGGCGAAAGGTGCACGCGGGTCGATGCGGTGCTGAAGGAAGTGCCCACTGCCACCGTCCTCGGCATGGCGCGGGGCCGCAACACCGGCCAGTTCATGGACCGCCCGCTGTTTGACCCGCCCGACCCGGCCCGCGTTGCCAAGCCTTAGCCCGCTCCGCCCCCCAAACTCGCGTAGTACGCCACGTTGTGCCCGCTCAGCAGCGCCACCTCGGGCGCCGGCAGCGCATACAGCGGCCCCGTCCACGGGTGCAGGTACACGCGCCCCGCCGCCTGCAAGCCGCGCAGCGCATCGTGGAAGCGCCCCAGGGTGACGGCCTCGGCGCGCACCAGCGCAAATAGCTCCGGCAGCGGGCAGTCCTCGTTCGCCTGCGCCGCCGTGCGGCCCCACTGGGCGAGCGCGCCTAAAATCGCCCCCGGCAGCCCGTCCGGCGGCGGTTCGGCCGGCCCGGTCGCCGCCGGCGCGGCGGGCCGCAGGCTCTCGGCTAGTGTCTTGAGCGCGGCTAGGCTCTCGCCGACGCGGCTCAAGTCGGCGCGCAGTTGGCCGAACTCGCGCTCGCGCTTCTCGATCGCGGTCACGAAGTCTTCGAGCACCGGCCGCAGGTTCGTCGCCTCCACGAGATACGCGATGCCCTTGTCGGTCGCGGCGGCGATCTCGACGCCCGGCCTCGCGCCGACTGCGGCGGGCACGAGGCGCAGCAGTCCTTCGGCCAGCGCCTTCTGCGCGGCGCTCTTGCCGGCGCTGGTGGGGGCGAACAGGCCGTCGCCGGACTTGCCGCGCATCAGG
>CAXTPM010000318.1:0-4644 GCA_964245865.1 uncultured Fimbriiglobus sp.
TCGATAGCTCGCAGGACGCGTTCTACCTGTGCGCCCGCGAGGCGTTCCGCGAGGCGCAGGAGAAGTGCGGCATCACCCTCTTGGAGCCGATCATGAAGGTGGTCGCGGTCTGCCCCAAGCAGTACCAAGGCCCGATCACCGGGGACATCAACCGCCGCCGGGGCGTGATCGAGGAGACCAGCGAGGACAAGGGCGCGGCGCAGGTGATGGCCAAGATTCCGCTCTCGGAGTTGTTCGGCTACACCAGCGACCTGCGAAGCGCGACGGCCGGCACGGCGAGCTTCTCGATGGAGTTCAGCCACTACGCGCCGGTGCGCGAGGACCAGGCGGACTTGCCGAAGACGGTGCGGAAGTAACTGGGCTGCGGCACTTTACAGTGACGTGGCGCGCTGGCCGGCCCTGGGGTGGAAGCCCTGGGGCCGGCTTTGTTTTTTGGGAGGATCGAACGAATGCCAGTAATCCTGACAAACCGCGTAGCTCGACGCGCTAAATTACTTATCGTGCAATCAACCGATCCGACTTCGGCGGAGGTGGGCGATGCGATTCTTGGGACTCGGCCTGCTGGTGTGCGGGCTGCTGGCGACGACGGCGGCTGGGCAGACCATCACGGTTGCGACTAAATCAAAAACTGTATGACCGGTGGTGTCGGTTCCCCCACTGGGCAAGGGTCCGCTACAATTTACCCTAACTACATACGAGTCCAAGCCGGGCGGCAACTACGACACCGGCATCGGTACAGCCGGGAATACCAACACATATCTCATCGAGGTGTTGCTGGGCTACACGAATGCTGGGACGTTCGTGCCCTATAACCCTCTTCAGTTGCCGGTTGACATTGTCACAGGCGCATCGACCAACTACTATACCGCCGTCGTGGCCGACCCAACGGTTCTTCCGCCGGCTAACCCCACACTCCCTTGGAACATCAACTCGGGGGATCATTTCCTCTACACGATCCAAACGCCCCCCGGCCCCGGAGCGCGGGCCATGCGCGCGAGGCTCTACCGGACGCCAAACTGGGGTTCTGGACTCGTGCTCCTTGCCGAGGCGGTCGTGCCGCTGCCGTAACCACTTCCCAAACCGTCCATGAGTTTCTACTTCAGTCCACCGGCGGAGGGATTTGGGATGATACGTCGGCGCGGCGTGACGTTGGTCGAACTGCTCGTCGTTCTCGGCATTCTCGCCCTTCTGCTTGGGCTACTGCTCCCGGCGGTGCAGGACGTGCGGCGTGCCGCCGCGCGGCTGCGGTCCACGAACAATTTGCGGCAACTGGCGCTGGGCACGCACCAGGTGGCAACGGCCCACAACGGCTACGTCGGCGGGTTCGCCAAGCCGAACCCCAAGACCTTGGCCGAGGCCAACCGCGGCAACGCCAACGACTGCAGCCCAATCGACCTGGCGTATCTTACCGTCAACGAGTTGTCGCTGACTGGAGGAAAGCAGCCGAAAGGTGTGGGAGTGCAATCGCTGCTGGTCAGTGCCGCCGATCCGTCCCCGGAGTTGCACTCGGCCGGAGTGATGCATGGGTACGGCGGGCCGACGAGCTACGCGTTCAACATGGCCGCGTTCGTTGGTCCGGTGCGGTTCCCGGCTGGTATTCCCGACGGGCTGTCAAACACCGTCATGTACTGCGAGCGGTACTACACGCGGTACAGCCCAACCGAAGTCGATGTCCCCGACATGGAGACCGGCGGCACGAAGCGCGGACGGCCCTCGTCGCACCTGAACTTTGCCTGCCTCTACCCGCGGCTCAACAACTCCCCGTACGGCGAGCGCCGCGCGTCGTTCGCCGACCCCGGCTGGGGCGATGTCGTCCCTGTCACCGCCAATGGCGTCACCAAGCCGAGCCGGCCGGGCGCCACGTTCCAGGTGCAGCCGCTGCCGCAGGAGGCCGACCTCTACCTGCCGCAAACCCCCTTCGCCGCAGGCTTGCCGGTGGCGATGTTCGACGGCAGCGTCCGTACGATTCGCCCCGGCGTCGCGCCCGAGGTGTTCTGGGGCGCCGTCACCCCGGCGGGCGGCGAGGTCGGCGGGCTGGACTAGTCCGCGCGCAGCGGCTCAGTCCCCAACTCGATGTCGTCCACGTACAGAACCGCCGCCGCGTCCCCAAAGGCGTGCGCCGTGACGCCGACTTCGAGGCTGTTGTAGATCGCCCCGGCGAACGGCAGCGTCGGGCCGCGGGCGTCAACGAGTATGTCGTCGCCCTGCCAGAGCCGGACTCGGCCCGCGCCGCCGGCGTCGAGGCGCAGGTGCCACGTCAGACGGACCCACTCGTCGGTGGGGAGGGGCACCCGGCGGGCGTCGGGCTGGCGGAACGTCGGCTTGCCGAGGGCTTTCAACTCCACGCCCAAGTCCCCCGCGTCGAACACCATCACGCGCACGCCCGGCGAGCCGGTCAGCAAGTCACTTTCCAGATCGACGAGCGTGTGCGGCCGGGCGGCGCCCTCAATGTAGTATCAGGCGCGGAACCAGACCTCGTCGCCGCGCACAAAGTACACCAGCGACGTTTCGAGGTGGGCCTTGCTGCACTCCATGCGGCGACTGCGCGGGGGGCAGTCGCAGCGGAGCGACACGGCCCCGCAGTGCGGGCGGGCCGTGGACGGCTCGATTCGGGCGTCCCGGAACTCGCCGCCGTTCAGGATGCTCCGGCGCAGGGCAACGTAGTCGGGGACGGCCGGGGCGAGGGGCGACTGGAGCGTGAAGCCGGTCCAGCCGCGCGCCGGGCCGACGAGCCGCCGCAGGCCGTCGGCACCGGCCGGCAGCCCCTCGAAGTCCTCGCGCAACTGGCGCACGGTGCGGTGCCTCCGGCCGGTGTCGGGGTCGAGGCGGTACCGGATACCGGCTTCGGTGGCGTAGGTCGCGGCTACAACTCGGGGGTCGAACGCGACCGACTCGAAGGCCCACCGCCCCGTGCCCGCATCGACGCGGTAGACCCGGCCGTCGTCGGCGAGCTTGTAGGCGGTGCCGTCGAGGGTGGCGCTGTGCAGGACGTGGCTCTCCGGCAGCGGCTCGACCAGGCGGGGCCGGCCGAGCCGCCAGGCGAACAGCGCCGCCGCGCCGGCGATGACGAGTGCCAGGGCGGACTTGCGGCGGGTCACGGCGGCACTCGGTGTTCTGAGCGTTTAGTGACAAGTGTACGACTTCCTGGCTAGCGGCAAGTCACTCGCCACTAGCTCACCCCGCCCAGTAGGCAGACGCCCGCCGCGTCCAACCTGCCGGGCGTATCGACTTGGCCGGCCGCGATGCGCTCGCGGTAGTAGGCCACCAGACTGGTGCGAACCCCCTCGGCGTCGGGCGCCTCCAATCTCAACGACAACGGCGCGAGCGGGCCGTTCGGCTCCGTTAGCTGGAGAGTCGGGGCGAGCGCGGCGACGCGGTTGAGCCAGGCGGGGAAGCGGTCGGCCAGTGGGGGCGGCGTCACGGAATACTCCTGGTCCGGCACGGAATCCGCCGCCTGCCCCGGCGCCTCGTGGGGGCGGTGGGGCGGGCGCGGGGCGTCATAGTTGGGGCCGGACGGCGCCGCCCGGCCCCGCGTTAGCGTGCGGGGCTTTTGCGGAGCCGGGTCGGCGGTCGGTCGCGGCTCCGGGGCTGTCCCCGGAAGCCCTCGGGGCTACTGCTTGTGTATCGTCGCCGCGCGGGATGCGCTCGACTGATTCGCGCCCCAGTCGGCCGGGGTTGCGGCCGCGCCGCGTGGGCCGCGCGGGGTCTTCGGGGTCGGTGAATCCTGCTTCTGCGGTTGGGTGCCCTCCGCGGCAATCGCGCCCGAATCCTCAAAGCGGCTCAAGCGCGCCTTGGCTTGTTGCGTGCCCTTCGTGGCCGCGCCGAATCCGTCCCTCGCCGCGTTCCTTGCGCGAGCCAACCTTAGCGCGTGCCGGGGGACTGCGCAAGATTTCCGGCCGGATTTCGGCGCCGCCGCGGGGCGGGATTGACGCGCGGGCGGTACAGGCCACGCACGCGGTTTAGTCGAACTGCGGGGCGCCGCCTCACGACCCTCCTTCAGTCTTCCCCAAGGAGTGCCCGCCGTCCGCGAGCGCGTCGAGGCGGTTGCGGAACACCCGCCGCAGACCGGCCCGCACGTCCGCGAGTTGGTCCGGGCCGAGCCGCAGGGCCACGTCGAACCCCGTGACGCCGGCCAGCCGGCCAAGTTGGCCGGACAGATCGACCGACAACACTGTCGGGCCGACTCGGCACGCGGCGACGCAACCGTACCCGCCGTTGGACTGGTCGTCGTACTCGATGTGGACGCCCCAGTCCTCGTCGCCCGCCCCCTCGGCGTCGCGCTGTAGCGTCAGGTAGTGGCCCTCCCCGGCCACCCCGCAGACGAGGGCGTACTCGTCGGCGTCGAAGCCGCCCTCATCCGCCGTGAACGACACACGCATCAAGTGCCCTCCAGCGCCGACTGGTTCGGTTCGCCTTGCTCAGTCGGAACTGCTGCCGACGAGCACCACCCCTCCCGGCGGCCCCGCAATGACGAACGCGAAGTCCCAGAACACGGGGTATGCCGGGTGGCCGTCTCGAAGCCAGAACTGCGCGAGCAGTGTGGCCTCAGCAACGACCCGTCGCAACTCGGCGAGCACCTCCGCGACCAACGACCCGAACCGCCGCGACAGGAGTGCGGACGCCACTGGGCCGCTGCCCGCGTCG
>CAXTPM010000318.1:4654-6453 GCA_964245865.1 uncultured Fimbriiglobus sp.
GCGTAGCGCAACCCCCGCTCGACCTCTGCCGCGATCTCCGGCCCAGTGGCGGGCGCGATGCCGCCGACGACTGCAGCGGGGCCGAGCGCCTGCGCGATGTGCCACTCGGCGTGCGCGTCCGGGGCGAACGGGGTCCGGTACGCGCGGAGAAAGACTTGGTAGTTGTACCCGTACAACAACGGCTCCAATTCTGCCAATAACGCCTCCACCACATCGCCTCCACCACAAAACTCGTGATTCACTCGCGCCGCCGCGCCTCACCAACGAGTCTCGAGTCGCGCCCCTCATCGCCCCGCCGCGGTCGTCGCCCGGCCCGTTCCGGCCGCGGCCTTCGCGTCCGGCGGGTAGACGCCGACCCCGGCGCGCTCGAGTTCGCCCACCGCGTCGGCGAGCCGCTTCCAGTCCGAGGCCGTCGGCGCGGGGTCGTCGGCCAGGCAGCGCTCCAGGAGATCGACCACTGCGGTGGCGCGCTCGGCGTAGCGCGGCCACGCCTCGTTTCCGCCGGGGGCGTCGGCGGGCGGGGCGGCGAGGTCGGCGCGCAACTGCGCCACCCGCAGCGCGACCTTGTCCCGCGCCGGCGACCCCGGCTGCGATGCCGAGGCGTACACCGCCGCCTGGTGCACCTGGCGCACTTGGGCCGGCGAGAGGCGGTACGGCGACCCGGCGAACTTGCGGAACTGCTCGATCTTCGTCGTCAGCGTGCCGGTGCTGGAGGCGTGCTCGACCTCGACCACCGTCGGCTTGTCGCGCCGCAGCAGCTTCCACTCGGGGCTAGTTTGGGTGGCGGCGAGCAGCCCGCCCGCGCACAGCGCCACGATGCCCGCCAGCCCCGCGAGGCCGGCGGCGGTGCGGCGGCGCGTCTCGCCGGCGCGCGTCCAGTCGAGGAACACCGCGCTGCCCAGCCCCACCGCCGCGCCGGCGAGGTGCGCCGGCCAACTCACCCCCGGCACGAGGCTCAGGCCGACGTTCACCGCGAACACCAGCCCCACGCGCCCCAGCCACGCCGCCGCCACGCCCGGCGGCATGCGGTGGCGGTAGCGCCACAGCCACGCCAGGAGGGCCGTGAGGCAGCCGAATATCGCTCCCGACGCCCCGGCGGTCACCGCCAGCGGACTCAGCGCCGCGGCCGCGGCGCCCCCGGCGAGCGCCGACACCGCGTAGATCGCCGCGAACCGCCGCCGGCCCCACAGGAGTTCGACCACCGGCCCGACGCTGCCCAGCGAGAGCAGGTTGATCACCAGGTGCCCCAGGTGGACGTGGACGAACGCGTGCGCCCCGAGCCGCCACCACTGGCCCTGCAGCAGTTGCACGCCGTGGACCGAGCCGAGTTCCAGCAACGTTTGCTGGTCGTGCCCCGAGATGTAATTCCACACGGGGCGGTTGTGGCGGTGGGCGACGAACCCGCCGGCGACGAACACCGCCACGCACAGCGCCAGGATCGCGGGCACCACCACGATCTGGCGCGGCGCCCCGGCGGCGCGGGCGGCGAACTCGGCCAGCGTCTCCTCCTCGGGTTCGGCGTCGCCGGAGTCCGCTCCGGGGGAGTCGGGGGGGCCGGCCTGGGCCGCGCGCCCGGCGCCGGTGAGGGCGAACCCCTGACCGCGCCCCTTCACCCAGTCGGCCACGTGGATCAGCCCGCTCTGGCGCAGCTCCCACAGCGGTTCGTCCAGCGACGCGCGGTCGGCCCCGGTGGTGAGGGCGAACTGCGAGGGGAACCACGGCCCAGGGTCCGCGGCGGCGCACAGCGTCAAAAGCTCGCGCGGCGTGAGGCCGGGCGGCTCGGGCGGGGCGGCGGGGGC
>CAXTPM010000319.1:0-2097 GCA_964245865.1 uncultured Fimbriiglobus sp.
CCAGTCGTGCGGCGAGCGCCCCGGCTTCTTCCGCCGGCTGTTCCACGGGGACGACGACTGCCCGTCGAACCGCGCCGCCGCGCGTCCGGCGTGCGCCATCCCGGCGGGCTACCTCGGCTCGCCGACCCCGCCGCCCGGTTCGGTGCCGGTCTGCACGCCGGTGAGCTTCGACCCGAACCCGTACCAGGGTCCGTACCAGGGAAGCGTTCAGCCGCTCCCCGGCCCGAGTCCGAGCCGCGCCGACGAGCTGCCGCAGCCCGGCGGTCGGCTGCCCTCACAAAACCTTCCGCTGACGCCGGGCGGCAGTGCCACGCCGCGGCCCGCGAACCCCAACACACCCGGCGGGCTGTAGCCGCTTGACGGCGGCACCGGCAGCGGCTAGCGTGAGGGGCACCCCTGTCGCCGAGTGCCGCCGATGACTGCCGTGCGAGTCCCCCTTTCCGACGAGCACTCCGAGCGCCTGCGCGAGTTGGCTTCCGCCGCCGGTGTCGATCCGGCCGAGTACCTGCGCCGGCGCGTCGAGGAACTGCTCGCCGCGCCGGCCCCGGCGTTCGGTGAGGCTGCGGCTTACGTGCTGCGCAAGAACGCCGAACTCTACCGGCGGCTGGCGTGACCCGCTACCCGAGCGTCGCCGAAGTCCTCGAACTCCACCGCCTCGTGGTCGCGCAGTCCGGCGGCGGCACGGGGCTACGCGACCCCGGTGGCCTCGACTCGGCGGTGGCCCAGCCTCGCACGACTTTCGGCGGCGCGGAGCTTTACCCAAGCCTCGCGGAGAAAGCGACCGCACTCGGGTTCTCGCTGGTGAGCAACCACCCGTTCGCCGACGGCAACAAGCGCGTCGGCCACGCGGCGCTCGAAACGTTCCTAGTGCTGAACGGCCGCGAACTCGGCGCCGGGGTCGATGAGCAGGAGGCGCTGTTCCTCCGGCTCGCGGCCGGCGGGGTGCCGCGCGCCGAGTTGACGGCGTGGGTCGCGCTCTGGCTGCGGCCGCTCGGCGGTGGCAACTCGTGAGCGACCCGCCGCGCGTGACCCTGGCCACGCGCTTCTTCCGCGCCCTAGTCGGCCTCGCGCTCGGCTACTTCTGCTGCGGTCTGACACTCCTCGCCTGGCTCATCGCTCTGACGATCTACTACGGCGATATGAGCCTCGGCCTCGAGCGGGTCAAGGACGAGTGGTGGGGCTACATCGCCGTCGCGGCGGCCGCATCGTCGGGCCTGGCGGCGTGGGCGGGGAGTCTCGGCGGCGCGGTGGCGTTCGGGGAGTGCCGGGCGCGCCGGCGCCGGACGGTGTTCACGCCGATTGCCCTCGGTTCGGTCGTGGCGGCGGTGGTTGCCGCACCCGTCGGCGCCGCGAACGCCTGGGTTGCCGTGCGCTACGACCCGTTGGGGCGGCAACTTCTGCTCGCCGCGCTGGCCTTCGCACTCCCAGTGGGGTTCGCCTGCGGCCTCACGCATAGCCCGACGATTCTCGGCCGCTGGCGCCGCGCCCCCGGCCGACTGATGCTGTTCCGCGACGACACCCCCGTGCCAAGGAGGGGCCGGCCGTGAGCGACGCCGCGTTCCTCGCCGCGATTGCAGCTGACCCGTCGCGCGAACTGGTGCGCCTGGTCTACGCCGACTGGCTCGACGAGCGCGACGACCCGCGCGGGGCGGTGCTGCGGCTCGAAGGCAGGCTGTTCGCGCTACCCGATACTTCGGACGAGGCCCGCAAGTTGCGGCGGGAACTCGGGGCGCTCGCGGCCGGGGTCGATGTCCGCTGGTGGGCGGCGGTGGCGCGGGTGCATGCCGAGACGGGGCCGGCGTCCGAGTCGGCCGTCCGGTTCCCGCTGAACGTCGCCGGGCCGTTCTACACCTGCGGGGACTGCATGGCGTGCGACGCGCCGGAGCGCGAGGCACCCGACCTGCTCGCGCCCTTGGCGAGTGGCGGCAATCTCAGGACGTACTTCGTGCGCCAGCCCGAGACGGCGGCGGAAATCGAGCGGGCGTGTTGGGCGATTCGAGTCTGCTGCGTCGCGGACTTGCGCTACGGCGGCACCGACCCGAGAATCATTGCCCGGCTGGGGAACACGGCGTACACCTGCGACTACCTAGTCGCGGC
>CAXTPM010000319.1:2107-6413 GCA_964245865.1 uncultured Fimbriiglobus sp.
GCTGGTGCCGGCGAGTCGGCCCGAGCCGACGTGGGAGCGTGCTGAGCCGACGAGTCTTTACCCCGAGCGGGGGGCGTAGAGCCGCTCCGAGCCTCGCAAACACTTCCGGCAGGCGCCAAGTGTTGGACTGACTCGGAGCGGCTCTACGCCCCCCGCTCGGGGCGAGGGAGCTGGGCGACTCGAATCCTACGGCCGGCTGAACGGCCGGGCCTCGGCGGGCGCCTTGTAACCCATCGGCTGCACGCCGCCGGGGGCGGTGGCCGGCATCGGCGTCGGGGTCGGAGTCGGGGCCGCGCCCGGCGTGCTCGGCTGGCTCCCAGTGGGGGTGCTCTGCGGCGTCGCGTCGATCTGCGTCCCCGGCGTCGCGGTGCTCGGCACGACCCCCGAGGGCGAAGTCCCGGCGGCGTTGATCGGGTCGGCGTAGCGGTAGCGGGCGGGCTGCTTGGCCACCACGTAGCCGGTGATCGTGGGCGTGATCGAGGTCGGCACGAACCCCGGTGCGGCGCTCCCCGCCTCGTAGCAGTCGCGGTTGCGGTGCACCAGGCGACTCAGCATCGAGGTGCCGCAGCCCCGGCGGCAGGCGCTGCCGACCGCGTCGCAGCCGCCCAGGCAGTCCGAGGCGACGTTGTTGCCGACGCAGTTCTCGGGCAGCGGCACCCCGACGGCCTGGAGTTGGCACGGGGTCTCGCCGGTGGTCGGGGCCATCATGCTCGGCACCGCGCAGGCGCCGATCCCCTTGTGCTTGATCTGGGCGCAGCCGTCGGGGCCGCAGCCGCCGTCGAGGCCGAGCGTGCTGGCGAGGTTGGGGCCGACCCCGCCGGAGTTGCAGGTGGTGCACCCGGCCGTACCGCCGGAGTGCAGCGCCGCGCCCAGCCGGGCACCGAGCGAAGGGAGGCCGGCGCCCGGAGCACAGCCGGTGGGGGCGCACCCGGTCGTTCCTGGGACGCCGCAAATCCCCGTCGTGCAACCGGCGCCGTGGGTGCGGTTCTGGAAGAACGCGCGCGGCGGCGCCTGGTACGGCTCAGGCATGCAGGCGGGGATGACCGCCGGCCCCGGCTGGTAGCAGAGCCAGTCCTTGAGTTTCGCCGCGCACGCCCCGCCCCCGCCGCCGAGGTTCGCCAGCCGGGCGCGCAGGCCCAGCGACGGCAGCCCGACCCCCGGCCCTGCCGAGGCGGTGGAACAACCGCCCGGCGCGCAGGGTGCCCCCATCGTCGGGGCGGGGACTGTCGGCACCGTCGAGTACGCGTTGCACGTCGAACTCAAGTTCTCGCGCACGCTGTTGGCGGGCACGTTAATGAGCAGCGGCGTGCCGGTCGCGGCGGGCGTCGGGGCGGGGTAGGGCGCGGGTGTCAGCATCGGCATTGGGCTGGCCGGGGCCGGGGCGGCCATCGGGGCGGGAACCGGCGCCGGCGCGGTCGCGGGGGGTTGTATCGATGCCGGCCGGGTCGGCAGCGTCGTCCAGACCGGCGTCGGCGGGGTCCAGGCGGGCGGCGGGTCGGCCGCGAACGTCGGAGTCGCCGCGCCCAGAATTAGCGCCGCCACGCCCCACTTCAGTTGGAACCGCATCATGCTAAACCCCTCCCGTTCGATTCGACCGGCAAGACCGTGCCGGATGGAATCGGCCACTGGGAGATCGGGGGCGGTGCAATGTAGGCGGGCGCCGGGCAAGACTTCGCACGTCGGGCCGGGAGAACCGGCACAGATTACCACGCGGCGGGGTTCGGGTGCATCGCAAGCGGGGGCGGCGGTGTTTCGAGGCTGGCGAGCGATCCAGCTCAGGGGCTGAGGCCGCAAAGCGAGCTCCTCGCAGCGCCTAGTTCGGCGTGCAGTGGCGTTACGGATTGGCCGCAGTCTGTCCGTCCAACTCCGCGATTATTCGGTAGATGAGTTGCCGCTTTCCGGCGTCGAACGCGACGCGCTTGCCGACCGTCTTGTCTGCCCACCCCTGGGCGCTGCCCCCGGCCTCGCCGAACTCTTGGGCCATCGCCGTCCAGTCGCACACCATCTCAATCAGGTCCACGTCCGACATATCGTTGGGGTCGGCGTGGAACTCCGGGTGGTGCCTGTTGGTCGTAACGTGGTGATGGATTGCCAGTTTGACTCGTTGCGCCATACCCTCGGGGTACTCGAACGGCTTGCCGCCCCTTCGGCACCGGTGGTACTCGGTGAGCCATATGTACGGGACTCGTTCTTCGGGACCGAACTTCGACGCATCGTGGACTCTCGCCCATTCGAGGAGTTCCTCGTCGTACCCGGTAGCCTGGGCCAGTAACGCCAGGCACTTGCGAACCCGCTCGATGTGTTCATTCGTACGGCGTTCGTAGAACGCAACCATCTCCGGTGTCGGCTCGACCTGGTCGGTGGGCATGGCAGTCTTTCGCCGAATTGGTGCTAGTCTGCGCTACGGGGCAGCTGGCCGGCCTGGGCAAGCCCATGCTAGGGGGCCGGCCCTGCTAGTCAGGCGCAGTCTAGAGCAGAACCGGTGCATACCCCCGCCGAATCCTATCGGTTCCGCCGGCTAGAACGGCAGCGACAACTGCTGCACGCGACTGATCGCCGGCGCCTCGGGCAGTTCCGGCGCCCCTGCGGGCGGCGTGAGCCAGACATCGCCGGTGGCGCGGTGCTGCAGGGCTGTGACCAGTTCCGCCCCCGGCGCGTGTTGGCCGAGCGTCGCGCGCCCGGCCTCGGCGGCGATCTCGGGGGTGTTGCACTGCCGGCTGAGGTGGAGTTGCACCAGTGCGGAGAACGCGCCGCCGCACGACTGCGCGACGTTTTGGGCGAAGGTCGCCGCCTGCGCGTTCGAGAGGTGCCCGCGCGGCCCGAGCACCCGGCTAATCAGGCTCGGGTGCCGGCCGCTGTCGGTTTGCAGTTTCACGTCGTGGTTGAACTCGACCGCGAGCACGTTCACCCCCGCGAGTGCCGCCAACAGCGCGGCACTCGGGTGGCCGCAATCCGAGACGTACCCCAGCGCGAACCGCGACTGGGTGCGCCCATCGAGGCCATCGACGCGGAAGCCGAACGTCGGGTCGGCGTCGTGCGGCACCGCGATCGGGGTCAGGCGGGTCGCCGCGCCCAATTGTACCCCCGCCCCCTCGGCGTACTCGCGCGCCAGTCCCGCCCTGCGCAGCAGCTCGTGGCAGTCGTACCGCGATAGGCTCTCGTGGTGGCGCGCGTGGGCGTACAGGGGGATGGAGAGCGCCCGCAGAGTTTCGAGGGTGTAGCGGTTCCAGTGGTCCGAATGCGTGTGCGTGAGGAACACGCCGCGCACCGCGTCGAGCCGGACCCCAGCCCCGGCCAGGCGCGAACTCAGGTCGCCGGGGCGCAGGCCGCAGTCGAAGAGGTACGCCGCGCCGCCGAGATCCAAGAGGGTCGCGTTGGCCGACGACCCGCTGGCCAGCACCACGATTCGCGCGCATCGACTCACCACGTCCGCCCTCACGCCGCCTTCACACTCGCCCCGTACTGTTGTACACCGGATGCTGCCGCGGCCCCAAGTGCAACTCGAACCGGGCGCTCGGGAACCAACTGGCCCCGGCGGGTGTCGAACCGGCTATAGATAGAGACGCCGAGTGAACGATGCCCGAATCGAGCGACCAGCCATGCCCGACGAGCCGAAGACGATCTTAATCGTGGACGACGACCGCGAACTCGTGGAGGGTCTGCGCCTGCTGCTAGAGCGCCAGGGCTACCGCGTGATCCAGGCGCACGACGGCCACCAGGGCAAGCAGGCGGTTTACAACCAGAAGCCCGACCTGGTGATCCTCGACATGATGATGCAGCGCATGGGCGGCTACCCGGTGCTGGAGCACTTCAAGGACAAGCCCGACGCGCCGAAGTTCATCATGATTACCGCCAACGAAGGCAGCCGGCACAAGATGTACGCCGAGGTGCTCGGCGTGGTCGATTACCTCCGCAAGCCGTTCCCGGCCGAGCGGCTCTTAGAAGCCGTGGCGAAGGCGTTCGCCATCGGGGGGCCGGGGACGACGGGCGCGGGGACGGGGGAGTAGCGGCGGGGCTAGGGGATGTCGGCGACCTCGCCGCCGGCGCGGGTGGCGAGCGCGGGCAGGATCGAGTCGGCGGAGTAGGCGAGGAATCGCACGCCGCCGTCGCAGAGGGCGAAGTTCGCGCCGCCGTCGTGCAGGCTCCAATACTGGAACGCGGCGCAGAGGTCGTCGGCCCTGCCAGCGCGGAAGGCGAACGGGCCGGGGCCGCAGGGGCGGTACTCCGGCTCGGCGGCGCGGTTCGGCTCTCGCGCCCCCAGTACCGAGTCCATCGACCCGGCCAAGTCCTGCCCCGCGCCGGCGTA
>CAXTPM010000320.1:0-6402 GCA_964245865.1 uncultured Fimbriiglobus sp.
AACAGAATATCGAAGTAGTAAGTCTGGGGCTGGCCCGGCGGGGCAAGATCGCCCCGGAAAAGATCGATCCCGATCGTGGTCGGGGTTCCCGTTAAGGGGGTGATCTGGATCGGGAAGATCGTCAGGGCGGGCGGCGCGGGGCGCACGTCGATGGCGATGTCCCCCGTCACCTGCAGCGGCGACTCGCCGAGCACCGGGCGCGGCACGTTCTGGAAGCCGAACTTGTAGGTCTTGATCGTCGTGTTGCGCGTGCCCGGCGCGGGCGGAGTGGCGACCGGGTTCTGCCCCGCGGCGGCAAAAATCGAGAGCGACGCGGGGTTCACGAGGTCGAACCTCACGCACTGACTCTGCGGGACCGGCTGCCCGTCCACGACCAATCGAGGGAACGCCGCGGGGTACGCTTGCACCGACTCGATCCGGGTGGCGACGCCGTACTCTGGTAGCAGGAGAGTGTCCCCGGCCTCCACGCGCTGCAGGCACTCCGAGACGGCGAGCGGCCGGGTCGGGTTGGCCGGATCGACCGGGGTCGCGCTGAGGGCGACGAAGAAGACCTCCGTCTGCCCCGTCGTGACCTGTCCGGTCATCGTGTTGACGCTGTACTCGACGTTCAGCACCAGGCACGGCCCCGTCGGGTTCCCTTCTTGCGCCGGGTTGAACACCACCGGGTCGGCCGACTGGATGTACTGCGCCTCGGTGAACCGCAGGAAGCTGTTCGTGGCGTCGGGCGTGCCGAAGAAGCGCACGCCGCGCGGCGCCCCGTCGCGGGCGGCGGTCTGCTTGGCGATCAGGAGCCAGCCGCTGATGGCGTTCGAGCCGCTCGAAAGGCGCTGCGAGCCGATGAGGCCGGAGTTGGCCACGCCGGCGGCGAGGGCCGCGAGCAGGACGATGAGGGCCATGACCACGAGCATCTCGACCAGGGTGAACCCGGATCGGATTGCGCGGCGGACTGGGGCGGTGGCGTGTCGCATGGCTAGTTCCCCTTGGCGCCGACGGAGCGGAGGCGGTAGCTGAGGAGGTTGTCGGCCGCGTAGTCTTTGCCGCTGCCGCTCGGACCGCCAGACGTGTCGGCGACATTCACACTCGGATCGAAATCAGCGACATCACGAAACTCATTATTCGGTCCGTCGCTCACGAGAGTCGGCAGGCGATTAACGTTGTTGAAGTCGATTGTGTACGGCGTACTAGTCAGGCCGAAGTTGAGTTGGTTCAACATCGCCGTGAGCAGTGCTGTGTTGGTACTAGCCCAAGTGTTTTCGGGGATGGCGGTCAGGCGACCGCCCGAGTCGAGCGACGTGCGGATCTGCGTGGTCGAGTAGCCGCGGGCTTTTGCGGGCCGGGCGAAGGGTGGATTGTCAATCTCGCTATTGTAAGCGTGACGAATGAATACAACCGGGTCACCCCACGCATCAATGAAGTAGGTCAAGTTATACTTGGAGTCCGTCCTGACCTGCTGTTGCAATCCTTCG
This sequence comes from uncultured Fimbriiglobus sp., assembly GCA_964245865.1. Lineage (GTDB taxonomy): Bacteria > Planctomycetota > Planctomycetia > Gemmatales > Gemmataceae > Fimbriiglobus. The sequence goes on from CAXTPM010000320.1 coordinate 1,467, forward strand.
AGGCTGTTCATCGTGCCGCCACTGGCGGTCGAGATGACTGCGGCATAGAAGAGCGCGGCCGACTGGTACAGCACATTCGGGTTGTTCGTGGCTTTATCACGCACCTCGGTAAAAACTTTGCGCGGCTGGAAAACTGGGAACGGGACGGACACGCTAACGGGATACGGGGTAAGCTCGTCGAATGTCATTGGCATTTCATTCTTAAGCTTGTAGTAGGTCCAGGCCACCTGCACCCGCTCTTGGTCGCTGCCGAACACGCCAAGCGTTACCGCGTCCTTCGGGGCCGTCTTCCGCGCGTCATCGAGCGTGATCTTCCACTTCGTGTCCATTAGCGAGTGCAACTTCGACAGCGTGGCCTCGGCGACCGAGACGTTCTGGCTCGACTGGATGCGGAAGAACGCGCCGGCCGAGAGGGCCAACAGGATGGCGATCAGGCTGATGACGACGAGCAGTTCGACCAGCGTGAAGCCGCCCCGAGCCGCCGGGCGGGTGTGATGTCGAGTTCGCATGGCGCCGTTGCCTCCCTGGAAGTTGCCGCCGAACGAGCGAGTTAGCGGCCCTGCGAGCCGAGCGGCACCGTGCCGTTGAAGTTGGCGATGTCGTCCTCGCCCGGCTGGGCGGCGCCATACTGCCCGGAGCCAGGCGTATACACATCGGAGAGAATCTTATTGGTAGCGCTCAGGCCTGTGACATTTGTTGCAAGTTCTTCATTCGGGCCGCCACTGATAATCTGAATCTTACCGATGTTATAAAACTTGCCAGCAGCATTCTTCAACGCCCATAACTGGCTTGTGCTATCGATTGGGGTGTAGCGGTGAACCGCGTCATCTGAGTAACCTTCGCCTTGCACGGTCGAGAAGTAAGCGTAGGGCTTGCCATACGGGTCGAGGTAAGAGCCGTAATAAGCACTGCTGGTGTCACTGAACAGGCGTGTTTCAGGGAACTCGTAGTACGCCACCTTCTTGGAGTTCAACCCAGTACCATCGTAAGGCCCACGGGTACTAAAACCTTGCAGCTTGTTGCCGCCGAGAAAGAATACCAAACACTGACTACCTTGCAACGACTTGCCTCGAATGTCAGCCATGTTCAGAAAAGGAATCTGCTGAGTGTTGGGAACAAAAACCGTTGGGTTGGTCGGATCGTACTGTCCGTTCAAATCCCAACCGCGAAACATCCTCTTGAAAAGTGCCACAGTTTTGTCGCCTTCCGGTGTGGTACCGCTTGCGCCAGCCACATACGGAGAAGTTGTACTAGATGGCGTCGGGATATAAACATAGTCCGGCGGGTAGAACCCGTAGTCGATCTTAAACTTCCCCGCCGCCGCTTCGAGGATGCCCATCTCGGTGATGGTCTGCGTCCGCTTGCCCGCGTCGCGCGCCTTGCCGATGGCGCCGAGCAAGAGCGCCGCCAGCACGGCGATGATCGCCACGACGATGGTCAGCTCGACCAGCGTGAAGCCCGCACGGGGTGTGTGTCCGACCGATTGCCGACGCATCGCCGTCCTCCTTGGGAAAAGGGTCGCCCACAACGCTCCGGGCGACCCGCACGCCACCAACCACGCACTACTTGCTGAGACCTTCGAGCAACTTAATCAGCGGCAGGAACAGCGAGATCACGATGCCGCCGATGGTGATACCGAGGAACACGATCATGATCGGCTCGATCAGGCTAATCAATGACTTCACCGTGTTATCGACTTCCTCGTCGTAGAAGTCGGCGATCTTGTACAGCATGGCATCCAGGTCGCCGGTTTCTTCGCCGACCTCGACCATGTTCACCACCATGTCGTCCACCAGGCGGGACTCGCGCAGCGGGTCGGCGATGGTGTTGCCCTCGCGGATACTTTCGAGAACGCGCTGGAACATCCGCTCGAACACCGCGTTGTTCGCCGTCTCTCGCACGATGGCGAGGGCTTCGAGGATCGGCACGCCCGAGGTCACTAGCGTGCCGAGGGTCCGCATGGTGCGGGCCACGATGGTCTTCTCGACCAGCGTGCCGACGACCGGAATCCACAATGTCATGCGGTCGAGTGCGTAGTTGCCGGTCTTCGTCATGCGCAGCAACTTGATGAACAAGTAGATGCCCAAGGGGAAGAGCGGAATGAAGTACCAATACTGCGCGGTCCAGTTCGAGATACCGATGAGGATTTTCGTCGCGGCCGGCAGTTGCAGTTGGAACTCGTCGAAAATCTTCTTGAACTTCGGGATGATCATGACCATGATGAAGGTCAAAATCGCCACCGCGACGAAGATCACCACCGCCGGGTAGATCATCGCGCCGATGATCTTGGCCTTCAGGCTCGCCGCCTTCTCCTTGAACTCGGCGAGGCGCTGCAAAATGATCTCGAGCGCGCCGCCAGCCTCGCCGGCTTTGACCATGTTCACGTACAGGCGGTCGAAACACTTCGGGTGCCGGGCGAAGGCTTCCGAAAGCGTCATGCCGCTCTCGACATCCTCCACCACGTCGATGAGCGAATTCTTGAGCACGCTCGGCTTCATCTGCTTTTCGAGAATGCGCAAAGAGCGCAGCACCGGCAGGCCGGCGTCTTGCAGGGTGGAGAACTGCCGCGTGAAGATGGTGAGCATCTTCTGCGACACCCCGCCAATTGTGAACGTCTTGCGCGACTTGCCGGTCTTCTTGCCCTTCTTCTTCTTGCCCTTTAGTTGCACGGCGGTGAGCTTGGTAACAAAATAGCCCATCGCGCGAATCTTCTGCGAGGCCTCGTCCTCGTTGGACGCCTCGACCGATTCCTTGACCTCTTGGCCGGACGTATTCAGCGCTTCGAACTTGTAAGTGGGCATCGGCAAAACCCTGTGTGTCGTGTACGGGGGAGTCGGTTCCGCTGAGTCTGCTAGTCGTCCAGAACCGTCTCGCGGACCACCTCGTCGAGTGTGGTGACGCCCTTGAGGAGTGCGTCGATGCCCGCTTCCCGCAGGGTCTCGACGCCGTTCTTGCGGGTGTACGCTCTCACCATGTCTACCGACGCCCCCCGGCTCACCATGTCGCGGATGTCGTCGTTCATCATCAGCAGCTCGTAAAGCCCCGTGCGGCCCTTGAAGCCGAGGTTGTTACATTTATCGCAGCCTTCGCCGTAAAAGAACTTTTTGCCCGCGAATTGCTCCACCGGCAGGTTCAACTCCATCACCTGCTCGCGCGTCGGGTCGTAGGGCGTCTTGCAGAACTGGCAGATTTTCCGCACGAGCCGCTGGGCCTGGATGGCCTCCACGGTGGCGGTAATCAGGAACGGCTCGACCCCCATGTCCCGCAGGCGGGTGATCGAACTGGGCGCGTCGTTCGTGTGGAGCGTGCTGAACACCAAGTGTCCCGTCAAGCTCGCCTGGATGGCAATTTGGGCGGTCTCCAGGTCGCGGATTTCGCCGACCAGAATAATGTCCGGGTCTTGCCTCAAAATCGCACGCAATGCGGCCGCAAAAGTCAGGTCGATCTCGGCGTTGATCGGGCACTGCACGATGCCGTCGATCTCGTACTCGACGGGGTCTTCGGTCGTAATCAGCTTCGAGTCGATCTCGTTGAGTTCCGAGAGCGCCGAGTACAGCGTGGTGGTTTTGCCCGACCCCGTGGGGCCGGTGACGAGCACGATGCCGTTGGGCTTCTTGATGACCTGCCGGAACTGACCGAGCAGCTTCGGCGGCATGCCGATGCGGTCCAAACTCAGGCCCACCGCCGACTTATCCAGCACCCGGATGACGACCGACTCGCCGAAGAGTGTCGGCAGCACACTCACCCTCATGTCGATGCGGTTGCCGCCGACGTTCAGCTCGATGCGGCCGTCTTGGGGCAAGCGGCGCTCGGCGATGTCGAGGTTCGCCATCACTTTGATGCGGCTAGCGATGGCCGTACCCAGGTGGCGCGGCGGCGGCACCATCTCGTACAGCACGCCGTCGCACTTGTAGCGCATCTTGTATTCTTCTTCGAACGGCTCGAAGTGGATGTCCGACGCGTGGTCGCGGATCGCCATCAACAGCACCATGTTGATGAGCTTCCGCACCGGCGCGCTGTTCGCCATTTCCGTCAAGTCGTCGAGGTCGATACTCGTCTCGCGCTTCATGTTGCCTTGCGCGAAGTCCGGGTCACTCTCCAGTTGTTTAATGATCGAGGTGATCGAGTCCTCGGCGCCGGCGCTCGTTACCGCGTAGGCCTTTTCCATGAGCGCCAGCACCGCCGTCGGCGGCGCGAGCAGCGCCTGCACGGTGGGGATGTTGAGCAGGTTCTTGAGGTCGTCCACGGCTTGCAAACTGTTGGGGTCCGAGACGGCCACCACCAGCGTGTTGTCGGCGTAACTGATCGGCACCATCTTGTAGAGTTCGGCCATGTGCCGCGACACTAGGCGCAGAGCCTCGGGCGTCGGCTTCACGTCGTCGAGCGCAGCCAACTTCATGCCGTGGATTTCGGCGGTCGCCTGCAAGAGCTGGTCGTCGTTGAGGTAGCCGCGCCCGACCGCGAGTTGGCCCAGCCCCTCATCAGCCGTGCGCATCGACTCGTAGAGTTCTTCGAGCTGCGCGTCGTCCAATAAACCCAAGTCCACGAGCTTCTGACCGAGCTGCTTGGAGTTCGAGTCCACGTGGGTGAAGCGGTTCTTGGGCGGCGCGGGCTTCGGCGCGGGTTTGGGCACGGCCTTCGCCGCCCCCGCCCCGTTCGAGGCAGTTTTAGCCGGATTATTCGTGGTATTAGTTGGATTCGTGGTCGGCTTCTTGGCCGGCTCGTTGACGGGGGGCATGTCGGGTTCCTGGCTCGGGGGAAGTTCGGACGGGGAAGGGCGGTCAATTGAACGGGCCGGCCCGGCGGACGCGAGTGTCCGCCGGGCCGGGGCAAGTGGCTACGAGCGGCCGCGGCGCTGCGGCTTCGGCTCCTCTTCGTCCTCGTCCTCGAAGTCGTCGTCGTCGCCGTCCTCCATCTCGTCCTCGTCGTCTTCGAG
>CAXTPM010000321.1:0-6065 GCA_964245865.1 uncultured Fimbriiglobus sp.
CTCCCAAAAGGAGAGGGGGAGAACCGTACTGGGCGAGTTTCGGGCGCGGCGAGTCTGCGCTAGCTGTCCGCTGATGCTGGCCCAGCAGGCTCCTCCCCCTCTCCTCTTGGGAGAGGGGGACGGGGGGTGAGGTCTCTCGGGCTGCCGGGGGGATTCACCTCGCTCCGACCCATCCACCCCACCCCGAAGGAGTTGCCCGTGCCCCCCGCCGGACTCGCAGGTCGCCCTGACCACGACGCCCTCCTCGCGGCCGTCATCGCCGACCCGGACGCGGACCTGCCGAGACTGGTGTACGCCGACTACCTCGAAGAAGCCGGCGACGGGGCCGACGCGGCGCGAGCGGAGTTCATCCGGCTGCAGTGTTCAATCGCGGAGCGGGGGCGCACCGAGCGGGTGGCCGAGGGCGATGCCGGGTGGGAGCGAGCCGCCGAGTTGGCCGACGACTACGGCGCGGAGTGGCGGCGGCGGATGCCATCGGTGGCGGGTGTCGTGTTGGGGTTCGGCGGGCGCGGCGGCGTGGGGTCTGCGTGGCGCGGCTTCCCGGAGGTGACGTTCGAGTCCGTGGCGGTCATCAAAGCTGCCTGGAAGCGACTCGGGCCGGTCACGCCGCTGGAGTGCGTCGGCCTCGCTACGCTGGTGCAACGGGGGATGCGGCAGCGGTTCGCCGGGCTGCCGGGTCGGCCCTACCGCGTCGTCCGGCTGCCGGTTAGCGACCCTGAGAGTAGCGAGCGATTCGCCGAACTGCTCGCCGGCGGTGGCCCCCGGCCGTGGCGCGGGCTGATCTTGTCCGGGGCCGGCCCCGAGTCGCTCGAACGTCTCGCGGAGACCCCCAACCTGCCCGCCCTCGAGTGGCTAAGGTTCCTAGTGTTGCCAGGCGCCCGCGACTCCGTCGGCCTCGCGGCCCCCAATGCGTCACCCAGCCCGCCGCGCATGGCTTGGCTCGAAGCCCGCACGCACCTGGGTAAACTGCTCCATCACCGCGCAGTGCGGCGCTAATCGACCACCGGCGCGGCCTCGATCACGCGCATCGCCTTCCACCGGCCCGAGCGGAAGCGGAGCCAGAACACGAACGCCACCGCGAGGATGTACGCCGTGGCGCAGCCCCACGCGGCGTACAGCTTGCCGCCGGCGAGGTCGCACAGCCGCCCCACCAGAGTGCCCGGCTCGGCGCTCACCACCAAATAGGTCGGCACCACCATCACCGCCACCGAGAGGGCCGTGGCCACCACCGTCACAAAGCGCGTGTCGCCGGCGCCGCGCAGCGCCCCGGCGAACACCACGCTGGCCGCGTCGGCAAAGCTGTACACCGCCACCATCGCTAGCAAGGTCGGGATCATCGCCGCGACTTCGGGCGGCGGGCGGAACACGCTGGCCATCGTCAGCGGCAGCCCCAGGAACAGGACGGCGAGCAGCAGCATGAAAAGCGCGGTGAGGCGAACCCCCGCGTGCGCCGAGCGCTCGGCGAGGTCGGGCCACCCCTCGCCGAGTCGCTGGCCGACGAGCACCGCCACGGCCTGCCCCATGCCGACGGCGGGGAGGAACGCGAGCAGGTTCAGCGTGCTGGCGATGCTGGTCGCCGCCGCCTCGTCGCGCCCCAGCCGGCCGGCGTAGGTGAGGAACAGCGTGAACACCAGGGCGTCCAGCATCACCTGGAACCCCGCCGGCCCGCCGTACTTTAAGAGGCGCCGCATCAGGGCCATCTCGAAGCGCGGGCGCAGCAGGCGGTAGGGGAGCGCGAACTTCGGCCGCGCCAACAGGACAAGGGTGAACGCCGCGCTCGACCACGCGGCGACCACGGTGCCCACCCCCGCGCCGGTCATCCCCCACGCGGGCAGGCCGAGTTCGCCGAACACCAGCCCGTAGACCAGCACACCGTTGACGACCGTGCCCAGGGCGTTCACCGCGATCACGTGCCACGGCGACCCGGCGCCCGAGAAGAACGCGCCCCCGGCCGCGGTAATCAGGCTCGGCAGCGCTAGGAACACCAGGCAGCGGAAGTATTCGACTTCGAGCGCCTGCACGCGCGGGTCGTGGCCGGCCAGGGCCACGTAGGATTCGGCGACGAAGTACAGGAGCGTGAACGCCAGCCCGCCCGCTGCGGCGAGGATCAGCCCCTGCCAGAGTGCCCGCCCGCCGCGCTCGGGGCGCCCCGCGCCGCGGTACTGCGCCACGAACGTGGCCACGTAGGCCACCGCCCCCTGCAAGAGCGCGTACGGCGTCCAGAACAGCATCGACGCCTGGAGCGCCGCGGCGACGTGGTCGGCATCGATCCAGGCCAGGAACACGCGGTCCGCCGAGAGCTGCAGCCACACGAACACGTTCGCGGCGATCAGGGGCGCGGCGAGGCCGACGAGTTGCCGCACGACGGGTGCCGGCCTGGCGGCGGGGCGCGGTTCGGCGGTGATCGTCTCGACGCCCACTCCGCTGCCCCGCTGGCCGTGGGCGCGGAAGAGCGCGCCCGGTCAGTCAGTAGTAGGCGGCGGGCGGGAAGATGTCTTGGGTTTTCATCGGTCGCCCGTCTTCCTGAGCGGAGGGCCGACGCCCCCCGCTCAGGAAGACGGGCAACAACAGCCTGCCCTACTTCCCCGCCGGCACCACCCCACCGGCCGGCATCACTTGCGGCGCGCCCGGCGCCGCCAGGGGGTTCTTCTCGCCGGGGGTGCGCACCACCGACGCGGCCGTCTTCCACTTTGTCGGCCCGTCGTAGATCACCTTCGGGTTGGCGTTCTTTTGCAACTCGGCGAAGTGCTTCGGCATCTCCGCGGCCAGTTTCTCCTCGTAGGCCTTCTGGCGCAGCTCGGGCAGCACCTTCGCGCGGTCCACGTTCGCCTGCGGGGGGATTTTCTCGACGCACTTCAGCACCAGGTAGCCGAGCTGCGTCTTGAGGATGGCACTGACCTCGCCCACCCGGAGCCGGAACGCCTCGGCCTCGACGGCTTTGTCGGTCCCCACGTTGTGCCGGCCGTACGGCTCGGTGCGACCCTTGCGCGCCGCGAGGACGGGGGTGAACTGCTTCGTTGCCTCGCGGTCGAACTCGGAGGCGTCGGTGCGGATGACGTTCCAGACTTTGGTGAGCGACCCGAAGTCGCTCTCCGGCGAGTAAACAATCATTTGCATGACAACCTTCTCGCCGAACTCCCGCTCGAACAAAAGCTCGACTTCGGCGTCGCTGACCTGCACTTTGTCCTCGATGAGTTTGTTCATCAGCAGCTTCATGCGGATGACATCCTCCATCCACTCGTAGAGGCTCTTGCCGTACTTGTTGAGCATCTCTTCGACAAACTTCGTCTTATCAACCTTCATGCCTTCCAGATCGGCGTTGAACGCGGCCATCATCTCGGTGTCGGTGACGGTGATGCCACGCCGCTTGGCCTCGGACTCGATGATGATCTTGTTTACTAACAGATCGATCTTGTTGGCCCCGCCGCGCTCGATGAGGAACTCGCCGAGGTCTTGGCGGGTGATCGCCATCGTGCCGCCCACATACGCCACCGGCGACTTCGGGTCACGCTCCCCGGCGGCGGGGGCTTGCGGCTGGGGCTGCGGCGCGGGCGGCTGCGCGAGCGCGGCCACGCCGAGGCCGAGGCTCACGGAAAGCGCGCCGCCGGCGAGGGTGCGGCGCCAGGGGGTGTTCCAGCGGGGGGCTAGGCGGGGCATGCGGCGGCTCGCTCGGGGTGGGGTGGAAACAGGCTCAAGTCGGGCGCCCGAATAGCCGATTGCCGGTGCCGGTGCAAGCCCGAACCTTCTAGAATGCCGCCATGCCCGCGATCCTCTTCGACATCGACGGCACCTTGGTGCGCACCCAAGGCGCCGGCAAAGCCAGTATGCAGCAAGCCCTCGGCGAGGCGTTCGGCGTCTCGGCGTTCAGCGACGAGGTGCCGTTCAGCGGCCGCACGGATGCCGCCATCATGCCCGACATGCTCCGCGCCCACGGCGTACCCGCCACGCCGGAGAACGCCGACATTCTGGCGAAGGCGTACCTCGCCAACTTGTGGGACCACCTCGTGCGCCTCGGCGGCGAGGTCTGCCCCGGTGTGTCCGAGATGCTGCCCGAACTCTCGGCCCGGCCGGATGTCTTGCTGGGGCTGCTCACCGGCAACATGCGCGAGGGGGCGCGGCTGAAGCTCACGCGCTTCGGCCTGTGGGACTACTTCGACTTCGGGGGTTTCGGCGACGGCTTCACCGAGCGCGACGACGTGGCCCGCGCGGCCGTGGAACTGGCGACGGCCCGCACGCCCCTGGAACCGAGTGAGGTGTGGGTCATCGGCGACACGCCGCTGGACGTGAGCTGCGCCAGGGCCGTCGGGGCGCGCGCGGTGGCCGTGGCGACGGGGTGGCACACGCTCGACGAGTTGAAGGCGTGCAACCCCGACTACGCCGTGGCTTCGCTCGCCGACGCGCCGGGACTCCTCGACTGGATCGCCGGCGGGCCGGGGTCGCGGTGAGGGTGCGCACTCGCTTCGACCCCCGGCGGCACGCGCCGCCGTTCGCCAACTGCTTCCCGCGCGGCACGCCAGTGGTTCACGTGCCATTAGGCTTCCGCACGCTCGGCATCGGCGACGCCTCGGCGGGGCTGTGCGGCGGCATGGTGTTCCTGGCCCTCGACTGCTTCCTGTGGGGCGTGCCGCCGCCGCAACGGCCCACCGACGCGGTGGTGCGCTACCTCGCCCGGCGCCTGCTCGAAAGCTGGGACTTCCCGTTCGGCGTCTTGCAGTATTACCACTGGCAGGCCCGCCCGCAGCGCGACATTACCCTCGGCGGCGCTCCACTGCTGCTCGGCGTGGCGGGCCTGACGCGGCACGAGTGGCCGAAGATTCGCGCCCAACTCGACCGCGGCGTGCCGGTGCCGCTGGGCGTCGTGCAGGAGCGGGGCTTTAGCCCAAAACTCCTGCCGCGCCACCACCAGATTCTCGCGCACGGCTACGACGAGAACCCGAGTGGCGCGGTCGAGTTGGCGATCTACGACCCGAACTACCCCGGCGAAGTCGATGCGACGCTGCGGCTGCCGGCCGGCGACGGGGGGCATTGCGAGCACAGCGTGGAGGGCGGGCGGGTGCGGGGGGTGTTCGTCAGCCACTATGCGGCGCCACTGGCGGCGCCGGCGCTGGAATAACAGGAGTCCGCCGTGGGCGACGAAGTAGCCGACGACCGCCTCCCCGCGCGCCGCACCCTCACCGCCGCGGATGTGCTCTGGTCGGCGCGCGTGGCCCTCGGGCCGAGACGGGCCGGCCGCTCCGGCAACGCGGGGGGCGCGAACCCGTGCGTCGCCGGCGGCGCGGTCGTGGCACTCGTCCCCGGCGGACTCGTCGCGCTCGACGCCGACACCGGTGCCGAACTCTGGCGCCGCTCGCTCGGCTACCTCCCGCACCTCCCGTTCGCGCTCCCCAACGCCGGCCTTGTTGTTGGCGGCGACCGCGAGGGCATCGTCGCGCTCGGCGCCGCCACGGGCGAGGTCGCCTGGCACCGGCCGCGCGACGACGTGGCCACCGGCGAGAACATCTACGGGCGACCCGCCTCCGACGGCGCCCGGCTGTTCGTCGGCAACTGGTCGGGCGACCTGGTTTGCCTCGACGCGGCGACGGGCCGGGAACTCTGGCGCGCCGACACGGCCAGGGGGCGGGGCGGCTACTGCCCCGCGAGCGCCCCCGTGGTGGGGGGCGTCGGCGCGGGCGTCGTGGCGGTCGGAACCTTCGCCGGCGGACCCGCCCTCGGCTTCGACGCCGAAACGGGCGGCGAGCGCTGGCGGGTCGATACTGGGGGCGTCGGCATGTGGTCGGCCCCCGCCGGCACGCGCGACCGGCCGGAACTGCTGCTCTTCGGCGGCGGCGCGGTCGTGCGGCTCGCGCTGGCGGACGGCCAACCCCTCGGCTGCTGGGAATCGCCGGGCGAGGCAATCACCGTCGTCACCGGCGCGTGCGGCGCGGGGGAACTCACGCTCGTCGCCACGCAGGAACTGCTGAGCGACGACTTTGACTACGGCCCCGCCCGGCTGCGTGTCTGGCGCGGGCCGGAACTCGTGCGCGCGATCGACTACCCGTTGGCTAAGTTCGTCTCAGTGCGACGCA
>CAXTPM010000321.1:6075-6397 GCA_964245865.1 uncultured Fimbriiglobus sp.
GGGAACGTCTTTGAGTGCGTCGGGCCGCGAATCGGCGTCCTCGACCCGGCCACGGGCGCGCGGGCGGTAGTCATCGACCTCGAAGGCGTGACGCCGTGGGTCGGCCCGCCGACAGTCGCCGACGGCCGGTTGTACGCCGCCGACGACGCGGGGCGGGTGTTCGCGTTCGACTGGCCGTAGGCGGGTCACGCCCCCCGCTCGCCGAACACCGCCACGTCCCCGTCCGCCGCCGACTCTAGCCGCGCCGCCCCGCGCTTGACGAGTTCGAGCACCGCCAGGAACAGCCCGATTAGCCGCGCGCGGGTGTGCGGCGGGGTGAACA
>CAXTPM010000322.1:0-6389 GCA_964245865.1 uncultured Fimbriiglobus sp.
CCTCGAAGGCCAACGTGGTCGCGTTCAACCGCCTCGTGGGCAACGCCGGCTTCGACGCGCTCGACGCCACCACCGGCGCCGGCACCGCGGGTACGGCCAACCTCTACTTCTTCAACACCATCGGCAAGGCCAGCCCCGCCGGGCTGTAGCCGCGCCCCCGGCCACCTCGAACCGACCGAGGCGGGGCGGCGCTTGCACGGCAGGCGCCGCCCCGTTACGATTAGAGGCACCTCCCCCGCCGCGAAGTCTCTTCCCCCGAGGCACCCCCGTGCGACACCTCCCCGTTGCGCTCCTGCTGCTCGCGCCCGCCGCCTTTGCCCAAGATCACATCGCCCCGACGGCCGCGCTAAGTCCCGCCGACGAGTTGACGACGTTCCGCCTGCCGCCCGGCTACGAGGCGCAACTCGTCGCATCAGACCCGGCCATCGGCAAGCCGATGCAAATGGCCTTCGACGCCAAGGGCCGGTTGTGGGTCGCCACCAGCAAGCACTACCCGCACCCGGCCACCGGCCCGGCGTCGGACGTGATTTCGATCCTCAGCGACATCGACCCGATCACCGGGAAGGCGGGCAAAGTCGCCGCGTTCGCGCGCGACTTGAACATCCCCATCGGGATTCTGCCGCTGCCCGACTGCGCCTCGTGCCTGGTCAGCGAGGTCGGGCGCATCCTCAAACTGACCGACACCGACGGCGACGGCGTGGCCGACAAGCGCGAGACCATTTTGGAGGGCTTCGGCTACGCCGACACGCACGGCATGGCCAACTCGTTCGTGCTCATGCCCGACGGCTGGGTCTACGCCTGCCACGGGTTTGCCAACACCAGCAAGGTGACGGCCAAAGACGGCAGCACCGTGGCGATGCATAGTGGCAACACCTTCCGCTTCCGGCCCGACGGCAGCCGGGTCGAGCCGTTCACGCGCGGGCAGGTGAACCCGTTCGGCCTCACGCTGGATAGCGCGTTCCACTTCTACACCTCCGACAGCCACAGTAGCCCCGCGACGCAACTCGTCCCCGGCGCGACGTACCAGAGTTTCAGCAAGCCCCACGACGGCCTCGGCTTCGCCCCGCACGCCGCCGCGCACGACCACGGCAGCACCGCCCTCGCCGGCCTGTGCTACCTCGAATCCGACACACTACCCGCCGACATGCGCGGGGCGCTGGTGCTGGGCAACGTGGTGACGCACCGGGTCAACCGCGACCGCGTCCGGCGGGTGGGGAGCACGCCGGTCGCCGAGGAGATGCCGGACCTGCTGGCGAGCAGCGACCCCTGGTTCCGCCCCGTGGATATCAAGCTCGGCCCCGACGGCGCGGTCTACGTCTCCGACTTCTACAACAAGATCATCGGGCACTACGAAGTCGATTTGAGCCACCCCGAGCGCGACCACGCGCGCGGCCGGATTTGGCGGATCGTCTACACCGGCCCCGGCGCCGCGAGGGTGGGCCGGCTCCCGGACTTCGCCGCGATGATTACCGCCGAGTTGGACGACCAACTCGCGTCAAAGAACATTGCCGTGCGGATGCTGGCACTCCATCAGTTGAAGCGGCGCGGCGAACCGCTGCCGGCGCGCAAGCACGCCACGCCGGAGTACCTGTCGCTGCGGCTGTGGTTGGGCGACGACGCGCCGGTAACGCCGGAGCCCGAGTTGGTGACGCTGCACCGCGTGCGGCGCGGAATGGTACTCTCCGGCGGCGCGACGCCGGCGGTGGCGCGGGCGTGGGTGGACGGCGTGAGCCTCAACCCGAAGCCCGAGGCGTGGCCGACGCTCGCCAAGATCGCGCTCGCCACGCCGGCCGAGGACACGCACCTGACGCACGCCGTGAAGGTGGCGGCGCGGGGCATTCTAGCCGTGCCCGGCGGGCTGGAACTGTTCGCGCAATCGTCGCCGGAAGTCCGCGCGAAACTCGGCGGCGCGCTGCTCGGCATGTCGACCGCCGGGGCCGCGGCGCTGGTGGCCGCGCGGCCCGAGTTGACCCGCGACGCCTGCGCCCACGTCGGGCGCCACGGCAGTCCCGAAAGCGTGGCATTGGCGGCGAGCACTGCCGCCAAGCGCCCGGCAGGCGAAGCGGTCGAGTGCCTCGAAGCCCTTGCGTCCGGGCGCCAGTCCGCAGGCCAGTCGCTCCCCGCTGACTGCGGGACGCTGGCCGGCGAAGTCTGCGACAGGGCACTCTCGGGCACGCCGACTCGCGCGCAAATGGTCGCGGCCGGCAAACTGGCGCTCGCGCTCAAGCTGACGCGCGCCGCCGAGCGCTTCGGGCAGATTGCCTCGGACTCGGCAGTACCCCTGGAAGTGCGGCTCGACGCGGCCCTCACGCTCGCGGACCTCGACCCCGAGCGCGCCGAGCCGCTGCTGGCCGCGTGGCTGGCCGACCCGCAGGCGCCGGCGCGCGAGAAGGTCTCCGAGTTCCTGGGGCGCATCAACCGCCCGGCGGCGCACGCGACTCTCGCCGCCGCGCTGCCCGGTGCCCCGGATCGGCTGCGCCGATCACTAGCGAGCGCCCTGGCCACCTGGCCCGGCGGCGCCGAAAGCCTCGCGGCGGCAATCGAATCGGGAAAAGCGCCGGCGAGCCTGCTGACGCTGCGCCCCGTGCGCGACCGCCTCGTGGGGAGTGCCAAGGGCGAACTGAAAACCAGAATCGACGCCCTCGCCAAGGGCGCCCCGGCCGAGGACGCGCGCCTGGCCGAACTGCTCAAGACCCGCCAGGCGGGCTACCGCGCCGATTCGATCAACGCGGCGGCGGGGGCGAAGCTGTACACCACGCACTGCGCCGCGTGCCACCAGCTCGGCGGGCAGGGCGGCAAGGTCGGCCCGCAACTCGACGGCGTCGGCAACCGCGGCGCCGAGCGCCTGCTGGAAGACATCCTCGCCCCGAGCCGCAACGTCGATGCCGCGTTCCGCGCCACGGTCCTCACCACAGTGGATGGCCGCACGATTACGGGGCTAGTGTTGCGCGAGGAGGGGGCCGTGACGGTGATCGCCGACGCGGCCGGCCAAGAGGTGCGTGTGCCGAAGGGCGACATCGAGAGCCGCCGCGTGGTGCCGCAGTCACCGATGCCGGCCAACTTCGACACCCTGCTGACGCCAGCGGAGTTGGCGAGCGTGGTGGGGTACCTGGTGGCGAAGGCGGGGAAGTGACAGACGGGAGGGCAAAAGCCCGCCGTCCGCGCCGGCGCGCAACTCAGGGCGGTTCCGCGCCGGCACAGACGGCGGGCTTTCGCGCTGGTGTTGTCGATCGGCTCACGCCAGGCGCGTGGCCCGGCGCTTCCCGAGCGTGTAGGCCGCGAGCGCCACGGCGGTGACCACGGCGATCTCGACCACGCCCAGGCGGGGCAGCAGGTTGGCGAACACCACGCCGGCAGCGAACGTCGCGGCGAGTTGGGCGGAGCGGGACACGGCAAGTCTCCGGCGGTACAGTGATAATGGATTGTCGCACGGCGGCTGGCCGGGGTCAAGCGGCCGAGGTTACTGGGGGATTCGTGGCCGTGACTCCGTCGCCCGAAGAACACGAGCGGCGCCGCCGGTGGTGGCAGTGGTACACGGCGCAACCGGAGTTCGGCACCACCCCGCCGCCGGGCGCGGCCGGGCCGTTCACGTGCCCGTGCTGCGGCTGCCTCACGCTCGACGAGCCGGCCTGTTGGGACATCTGCCCAGTGTGCTTTTGGGAGGACGACGGCCAAGGCGATCACAACGCCGGCGACGCGAAGGGTGGCCCGAACGGGGCACTGAGTCTGACGCAGGCGCGGGCCAACTACCGCGAGTTCGGGGCGTGCGAGCAGGCCATGCTCGCGCACGCGCGGCCACCGCTGCCGGGCGAGTTGCCGCACCCCAATAGTCGGCCAGCAAATACGGCGGGTCACCTGCGCTTGCCCTAGTGCCGGAAGTGCCGCCGGCCCGTGAACAGCATCGCTAGCCCCAGTTTGTCGCACGCCGCGACGCTGTCCGCGTCGCGCTGACTCCCGCCCGGCTGCACGATCGCCGTGACGCCCGCCGCCGCCGCGGCCTCGACGTTGTCGGCGAACGGGAAGAACGCGTCGCTGGCGAGCACGCTGCCCTTGGCGCGGTCGCCGGCCTTGCGCACGGCGATTTGCACGCTGTCCACGCGCGACATCTGGCCGGCGCCGACGCCGACGACTTCGGCGCCACTCGGCAGGCTGCGCGCGAGCACGATGGCGTTCGACTTGACGTGCTTGCACACGCCCCAGCCGAACGCGAGTGCCGCGAGTTCGTCGGCGGTGGCGGGCCGCGTGGTCACGGTGGTCCAAGTGGCGGGGTCGTCGGGCCGGTCGTCGAAGTCTTGCACCAAAAGTCCCCCCGCGATTCGCCGGTACTCGCGGCCAACGAGACGCGGGGCGGGGTGGCTCAGCGGGCCGGTTTCCAGCAGGCGCACGTTCTTGCGCCAGGTTGGCTTGGTGGTCAGGATCTCGAACGCCTCGGCGTCGAAGCCCGGCGCAATCACGCACTCCACGAAGCGCTGCCCGGTGGCGAGCGCGTCGGCGGTACTCGCATCAACGGGGCGGTTGAACGCGAGGATGCCGCCGAAGGCGCTCTGCGGGTCGCCGTCCCACGCGCGGTTGAAGGCGTCGGCGAGCGTGCCGGCCGTGGCGGCGCCGCAGGGGGTGTTGTGCTTGACCACCACCGCCGTCGGGCCGCTAAACTCGGCCACGAGGCGGAACGCGGCGTCGAGGTCGAGCAGGTTGTTGTAGCTCAGTTCCTTGCCGTGCAACTGCTTGGCGGTCGCGGCGCTGGGGACGGCGGGGCCGGGTTCGCGGTAGAAGGCGCCGGCCTGGTGCGGGTTCTCGCCGTAGCGCAGGGGTTGGGCTAGCTCGAAGCCCAGCGACAGCTTAGCGGGGAACGGCTCGGCCGTTCCGCCGGCGAGGAACTGCGCGGCGATCGCGGCGTCGTACCCGGCGGTGCGGGCAAACACCTCGGCGGCGCAACTCCGGCGGAACCCCAGGCTCGTGGCGCCGCCGTGCGCGGCGAGTTCGGCGAGGTACGCTTCGTACTGCTCGGGCCGCGTGAGAACCGTGACGCCGGCGAAGTTTTTCGCGGCCGCGCGCAGCATCGTCGGCCCGCCGATGTCGATCTGCTCCACCCACTCGGCCTCGGTCACGCCGGGCTTTTGCACCGTCGCCTCGAAGGGGTACAGGTTGCACACCACCAAATCGATCTCGGCGAGGCCGTGTTCGGCCAGGGTGGCCAGGTGCGCCGGGTCGTCGCGCTTGGCCAACAGTCCGGCGTAGATGGCGGGGTGCAGGGTCTTGACACGGCCGCCGAGGATTTCGGGGAAGCGCGTCACGTCGGCGATGTCGCGCACCGCCAGCCCGGCGGCACTCAGGGCCGCGCGGGTGCCGCCGGTGGCGATCAGCTCGACGCCGTGCGTCCCGGCGAGGGCGCGGGCGAGTTCAACCAGCCCGGTCTTGTCGGACACGCTCAAGAGCGCTCGGCGGGTCGGTCGCATCATGGCGCGTGGCTCGGCGTCGTGGGGTCGGGGCAAGGCTCAGACTACGGACGCGGCCCCAGTCGTGCCACGCCGGGGGCGAAGTCGAGGCGGACGCGGTGCGGCAAGTCGAGTGGCGACTCGGACTCGATCGCCGCGACGAGTCGGGCGAGCGTGGCCGAGTCGAGGTCGCGGCGCGGCCAGGCTTCGCGCTCCCAGACGCGGCGCATGAGGGCCGAGGCGAGAGCGCGGGGCAGGGCGAGCAGGCCGGCGCAGCGCAGCACCACGACGGGTCCGGCGCGGGGGAGTTCGATCGCCGCGAGGTGGCCGTCGAGTTGGGTGGTCTGGGCGTCAAGCACCTCGCCGACTTGGGCGGTCAGCCGGGCCACGGCGTCGGGCAGGCGCGGGTTCAGGCCGAGCAGGACGGGGACGACTTCGTGCCGGACGCGAGCGCGGCTCAGGGTGCGGTCGGCGTTGGTCGCGTCGGTGCGCCACGCCTGGGCGCGCTCGCGCAGCACCGCTTCGAGGGCGGCGCGGGTCAGGCCCAGCACCGGGCGCACCAGCGTCACCGTCGGCGACAGGGGCCGGCTCGGGGCGATGCCGCGCAAGCCCGGCCAACCCGGTGCCGCGCGTGAGGGCGAGCAGCACGGTTTCCACTTGGTCGTCGGCGGTGTGGCCGGTGGCGACCCACTTGACTCCGCGCGCTTCGGCCTCGGCGGCGAGCCAGCGGTAGCGCAGTTTCCGCGCGGTCGCCTCGACGTTGGCCTTCGACTCGGCGGCGATGTACGCGACATCGGCGGTGCCCAGGGCGAAGGGGAGGTCCAGGCCCACGGCGAGGTCGCGCACGAACCCCGCGTCGGCGGCACTCTCGGGGCGCAAGTTGTGGTCGAAGTGGGCGACGGTGACGGCGTGGCCGGCGTCGCGCAGGAGCAAGAGCAGGGCCACGCTGTCGCC
>CAXTPM010000323.1:0-6386 GCA_964245865.1 uncultured Fimbriiglobus sp.
GCCGGTGACCGCGCCGCCGATGACCAGCGGCGCGACGAAGCCCCGCGCGGTCAGCGCGCCCACGAACGTCGTGGTCCTCCAGCCCCCGAACGGCACGGCCTCCACGGGCCGCTCGCCCCTCGGGGCGTACCCGTGCGTGGGGTGCATGTTCGTCTTGGCCCCGGTCTCGTCCGCGAACACGACCCGCTCGGGGTCGATCCCCGGCGCCACCCGCGAGCGCCAGTCGCGCCGCAGGGCGGCCACCCTCGGCGAGTCCTGCTCGGCCGCGCGCGTCACCTTTTTTTGTGGGTCAGCCCGAGGCGCCTGAGCGCCCGCCACACGGTCACCACCGCCACCGGCTCGCCGAGCAACTCGCGGTAGCGCCCGGCGGTGAGGCCGGGGCGCCCACGCACCGGCGCTGCCAGGCGCTCGCGGTGCGCGGCCGGGGCCGGGGCCGGCCCGCTGCGGACGCGGCGGCGGGGGCCGGCCTCCCCGGTCTCGCGGACGCGCCGTCGCAGGGACCGCACCCACGACGCGCTGACCGAGAACGCCTCGGCGACCTCGGTGGCCGACTCGCCGCCGTCGCACGCCGCCAGCACCCGCTCGCGCAGGTCCATCGAGTACGCCCGCATCCGCCGCCCCTCCGGTGAAGGGGCAACCTACGGGCCGGCGAGCGAAACGCCAGACTTACCTGAAACGCGCACTAGCACCGCCGTTGGCACAGCCGGCACCGCCACGCCACTCGGCCGGGGCCGCGCGGGCTGCGGAGTTGCTCCGCGCCGGGAGGGACGCCGGCTCAGTCTCCCGCCGGGGCGCGCGGCCTGAGTGGGTCGGCGGCGGTGGGGTGTCGCTGCAGCAGCCGAACCGAAGCCCACCACGTCAGCAGGGGTGCCGGGGTCGCGGCGGGAACCCCAATGATACGCATCCCATTTTTCAACTTCCCTCCGGCAGGTATTCGCACCGGCACAGCGTTTTGATGCCGCCGGCGTCCAGGCAGACGCGGCGCCAGGCGCCGAGCGCGGCCCGCTCCGGCGCCGCGAAGTCCCTGTACACGCGGTTCGACCAGAAGTGCTCCCGGAGGTACAGCCACAGCCGCTCGACGGGGTTGAGTTCCGGCGAGTACGGGGGCGGTGCTACCGGGGTGACATCCGGCGGCACCCGCAGCGCCTTCGAGGCCGAGTGGTACCCCGCCCCGTCCCGCACCAGGACGACGTGCACCCCCGCCGGGGTCGCGGCCGACAGCTGGTCGAGGAAGCACTGCACCGTGCGGGTGTCGAGCGACTCGGCCACCAGCCCCTCGGCCGCGCCCGTCGCCGGGCACACGGCGCTCAGCACGTGCAGGTTCGCGTACGCCGGCTGCTTCGGCGCAGCCGGGCGCGACCCGCGGGGCGCCCACACCCTGGTCAGCGTCCCCTTCTGCCCGAACCGCGCCTCGTCCCCGAACCAGACCTCGACGCGCTCCCCTGGGTGGGCGGCCTGGGCCCCGGCGGCGAACTCGGGGAGACTTTTTTGAAGGACTCCCGCGCCGCCGGGTCGGCCCTGGGGTGCGCCGGGCGGGGCCGCAGCGGCGCGAGGTTCATCTTGCGCAGGATCACGTACACCGCCGCCAGCTTCCTCGCGACGCCGAACTCCGTGGCGAGGACGCGGCGCACGTCCTCGCCCCGCAGGGTACACACCCCGTCCGCGTCGGTCGGACCCGCCCCGATCCGCCCGGCGAGGCGCGACTCCTGCTCGGGCGTGAGCGGCGCCTTGCGGCCCCGCCCCGGACGGTCGGCCAGGGACTCGGCGCCGCCCTCGTTGTACCGCGCGACCCACCCGCGCGCCGAGCGCTCCGACATCAGCGCCGCCGCGCCGGCTTCCACAGCCGTGCGGCCGAGCACCGCCGCCCGGACGGCCAGGAGCCGCCGCGACACCCTCGCGCGCCCCTCGCTGCGGGCGAGGTCGGCCAGCTCCTCGGGGGTGTGGCGGGGTTCGACGCGCATTGCGGTCCTCCGGCTCGGGGCCGTCAAACTACTCCGCCGCGCCGAACCCGGCAACCAATAAATAGGATGCGTATCAGAGTTGCTCGGATGCAGCCGCACGCCCACTACCGCCGCACGCAACTGGCACCCCAGGCGGACCCGGCTCCAGTCAACCTAAGCAACCACTACACGACAGCAAGTCGCTTTCCCCGTCGGCGGAACCGGTAATTCGCTTGACGATCTGGAAACCAGTCGCTATGGGCGCCTGCCGCGTGTCCGTGACCTGGTGCGTCAGCGGCCTGGGGGTGGGAGATTCCCCCTAGGCCGCACCCTCACCTTTACCTTGGGGGCGATAGCGTGCCGTCCTTACACCGACTCACCGTGTTTTCGCTCGCCGCCGCGCTGACCGGCGCGGCGGCCGCCCGGCCCGAACCGCCGCCAGTGGGTATTGCCCCTGAAGCCGTCGTCGGGCGATTCGCCCTCGCAGAGGGCGGGACGCTCTTGCTCGTCCCCGTCGAGTTGAAGGGGAGGACTTTCCTCTTCGCCCTCGACACGGGGTGCTCCTCGGGCGTGTACGACTCCTCGCTGGCCCCGCTCCTCGGTCAGCCGATTACGACGCGGGAGGTCCGGACATCCGACGGCGTCGGATGTCCGGACCTCCCGCTCTACCCGTCCCCGGACGCGAAGCTCGGCGGGCTCAGCCTCCGAACCGAATCGCCGGTCATGCTCTCCGACCTCCGCCGCCTCCGCGACGGCCTCGGCGAGGAGGTGTACGGCTGCGTCGGGATGGACTTCCTCGCCCGGCACGTCTTCCGCGTCGATCCCGACCGCGGGGAGGTGGTCTTCCTCCGGTCGCCTGGGCCGGCACCCGGCGTCCGCCTCCCCGTGACCGTCGAGGACAACGTCCCGTTCGTCCGGGCCGGCGTGTCGGGGCTGCCCGAGCCCCAGGTCTTCATGGTCGATACGGGGGCCTCCTCGGGGGGCGGGTCCGGCCTCCTGCGGGCCGAGACGTACGACCTGCTGAGCAAGCAGGGTAAAATCAAGCCCATCGACACGGCCCTCGCCACGTCCTTGTCCAGACCGTCAACGCGGCGGAGGGGGCGGGCGGCCGAACTCGAACTCGCCGGCGACCGCCACGCCGACCTCATCTTCAGCGCCCTGGGACGGAACCTCCTGGGGCTCAACTTCTGGTCGCGCTACGTGGCGACCTTCGACTTCGCCGACCGGGCGATCTACCTGAAGAGGGGCGGCCGGTTCGACCAGCCGGACACCCACGACCTGAGCGGCCTGACGTTCGTCCGGGTGGCCGGCCGCGCGACCGTCGTCGGGGTGGAAGCCGGTAGCCCGGCCGACCGGGCGGGGGTCGGGCTCCGGGACGTGATTCTGGGGGCCAACGGCGTCAAGGCCGAGGGCGCGCCCCTCGCCCCGGTGCGCCGTCTGCTCGCCGTGAGAGGGGGGAAGGTGGCCCTCACTCTGGGGCGAGACGGCGGGGAGCGGGACGTGTCGTTCGTGCTTCCCGACTGACCGCGGTCGCCTGGATGCCACCGGGGGGCACGGTCGCGGTTAAACTCGATAGGAGTTACGCAGTCGTTGGTTGCGGCAGCGTGGATCGCGGGTCTTTGAGGCAGCGGCGGACGGCCGCCCGAGTCACCCCCCGCTTGGCCTCGTCCCGGTCGTCCGGCGGTGCCACTCCAGCCGGACGAAGGCGCGGATCGCCAGCCCGATGTGGTTGGCCTGTGCCCGCCCCAGGTGGGCTTGGCACTTCTCGACTTCCGTGTGCTGCTTCAGCCCCCGCTGGTACGACTCGACCGCCCACGACTCCTGCGCCAGGCCGTACCGGGCCGACTCGCCCATGCCGGGGTCGCTGGTCGCACAGTGCTCCGCACCGCCGTCCGGGGCGACGACCCGGAACATCTTCAGCTCCCCGTACCCCGGTCGCCGACCGGCCGCCCCGCCGGCCGCGTGGCTGCCGGTCGGCGACCGGGCGCGTGGCCCCCCCGGCCCACCCGCACCGGGCGGTCGGCCTTCAGCCGGGTCAAGAACGCCCAACCCAGGCTCCGCGCGAACTTGAGGTTGCCCAGGCAGGGGTACCACGAGTCGAACAGCACGCAGCGGGGGGCGAGCCCCCGCGCGTGGGCTGCGGCGAGTATCGCCCGGAAGTGGCCGTCCGTCTTCGGTCTTGGCGCCGCCCGCAGGGTGGGAGCGGGCGAGACGAAGTGGACAGCCGGGCCTTTAAGCAACTGTGAAGTGACACAGTTTCTCCTCGGTGGCCACAAAGCGGGAGGTGACCCCTCGCTGCCTTGTGGGTACGGGTTGGAATCAGAAGTCCCCTGGCACCTCGCCGCCGGCGCGGGTGGATAAGGCCCGCCAGGTACCGATCTGAACCGAGTCGCGGACGAACCGCACGCTCCCGTCGCCCAGGCACACGTTCACCCCGCCGGTGTGGTTACTGCGAGCACCGTACCACCCCCGGTTGTGCGCCAACCCGTCCGGGGTCGGGCTGTTCGGCGGCAGGTAGGTATTGAACAGGGTGGCACTGGCCTGCCCCCAGATCCACGGGAACCCCCGCGTGCCGTCCCAGGACGTGGCCCCCAGGATGTCGGCCTCAGCGAACATCGGGCTGACTCCCCCAGGGGCGGTCCCGACCCGGCTGCGGCCCGCGCTCAGGGCGGCGGCGACCCGGTACGGCTTGGGCAGCCCGGACATCGGCCCGGTCGCGGCCACCCCGCCCGGACCGAGCAGGGACTCGGCCATGAGAATGGTGTTCGAGGTGCCGTCCGCGATGTCCACGAACCGGACCCCCGAGTCGAACCAGAACACGCCATCGGTCGGAAATGCCGGGTCGTAGTACGCCCTGGTGGCCCCATCAAAGGTGCCGGACCCCGTGTTGGCCATGTAGCTCGTCCCGGCCAGGTTCGTCCCGAACGAGCCGACCGTCCCGAGCGGGGGCTGGGAGTCACTCGGACAGACGAGGAGGGGGACGACGACCTTCGACGCCGGATTGGAGAACCCGAGTGGCGATCCCCCGAGGACCGGCTGCGTGAAGTCGATCAACTTCTGCAAGCTCTCCTGCTCCACGAACGGCAGGCAGCGGGCCTGCACCGAAAACGCATAGATGCTGGCGGTCAGGCCAGCCGCCGCCCCGCCCGTGTTACCGGCACTGGGGAGTTTCTGGTTGCTGCTCTCGTAGTTGTGCAGGGCCAGCCCGAGTTGCTTGAGGTTGTTCTGGCACTTCATGCGGGCCGCCGCCTCGCGGACCTTCTGGACGGCGGGCAGGAGCAAACCGATCAGGACGGCGATGATCGCAATCACCACCAGCAGCTCGATCAGCGTGAAGCCGGGACGTTTCTGAGACATCATTGGGGTTATTTCTTTTGAGTTCTTGGGATGGAGCCGGGCGGGGGCTGACGCCCAGTCCGCCCGGCGGGGATGGGTCACTTCTTCTCGGCGGGGGGCGGGTACTCGATGATCTGGGCCACCATGTCGGCGACCCCCTCCCCGTGCAGTTTCCGCACGACCCGGAGCGACATGTCCAGCCCGGACGACACCCCGGCGGCGGTCACGATGTCCCCGTCCTCCACAACCCGCTTGCCGGCCACCACCGCCACCTTCGGGTACTCGGCCTGCATGTCCTTGACCGCCATCTGGTGGGTGGCCGACGACTTGCCGTCGAGGAGCCCGGCCTCGGCCAGGACGAACGACCCGGTGCAGACCGAGGTCACCAGTTCGGCCTTCTTCGCCTGCTCGGCGACCCACGCCACCAGAGCCTTGTCCTTGACAGCATTGCCCTGTCCACCTGGGACGACGAGGATGTCCACCTGCGGGCAGGAGTCGAACGAGTCGGTCGGGACCACCTTCATCCCACCCCGGACGGTGACGGGGTCGGTCGTGGCGGCGACGATGCGGACATCGAACAGGTGGTTCATCCGCCCCATCGCCCCCGGCTTGGCGTCGGCGCGCGGTGCGTCGTGGGTGTGGGCCATCGAGAACACCTCGTAGGGGCCGCAGAAGTCCAGAGCTTCCACGCCCGTGTAAATCAGGATGCCGACCACCCGCCTCTTGGGCGGGTCGGCCTTCGGCTTGTCGTCGGCGCGGCTGGCGGCCGGCAGGGCGAGCGTCAGCGCGGCCAGGGCGCACCAGGCGCGAGTCAGGAGGTCGCGGCGGACCATGCCGGTTCTCCACTCGGGGTCGTTCGGGGAATGTTCGGGCGTGTGCGCGCCGCCCCGGCGCACCCACACTCGGCTCGGCGAGCCGGGGCGGGTCAGTTCGCTCGGCGAGAACGAGTTCGCCGGAGGCACGGAGTCGGGGACGAAGCCCGAGGATTAGACCGGGGCGCGGTCGCACGGCACGACCGACCGCACTGACGCCGGGGCGACGCGATCTTACGAAGGGGCGCGGCGACTCACGGCACGGCGGGGGCGGCGACGAGCCGACCGAACCGGGCAG
>CAXTPM010000324.1:0-3108 GCA_964245865.1 uncultured Fimbriiglobus sp.
CAGGGCAGCGCGTCGGCTTGAACCGATCAACCGCTATTGTGCAGCGACTCTAGTGCTTCCTGGCAATCATCCTGCCGTACTTAGAGCAGGGCAACGTGCTCCAACAGAACGGTATTCCTTATGACTACCACAAGAATTGGTACGACCTCGGTAACCAGCAGGCCGCAACGAGCCGTATCCCGACTTACGAGTGCCCGAGCAGCCCAGCCGACCACGTGGTGAATCCGCCTTTGGTTCCGGTGACCTACGGAACTCTCGCATACGCCACGACCGACTACATGGCCGTCAACCGAGGCAACAACCGTTCCGCGGTCTGGGACGCGATCTTTAACAACGCGGTCGCGTACCCCGGCACCGACGGGATTCGTGGCATCCTCGGTTCGAACGTCGTCACTAAAATCGCGGCCATTACAGACGGCCTGACCAACACGTTCATGATCGGCGAAGCGGCCGCGCGCCCGGCTCGCTGGCTCAACGGCAAGCAGACCGAGGCCCAAGCCACGTCGGGTAGCACCCCCTACATGAACGGGCCGTGGGCCTATTCGGGCAACGACATCGCCGTGGACGGGTGCGTCAGGGCGACCGGCGCGACGCTTGCTGCCGTCGCCGATGTCCCCAACGCCTGCACGATGAACTGTACCAATCAGGGCGAACTGTACGCCTTTCACACCGGTGGCTCGAACGTCTGCTTCGGCGACGGCTCGGTTAGGTTCGTGAGGGAAAGCATCAGTTTGCAGACCCTCCAACTCTTATGCGCCCGCAACGACGGCCAGCCGATCGCGGGCGAATATTAGCGTCAGTTTCTCGCAACACTCGAAGCCCAGGGACGGCTGTCCCTGGGCTTTCTTCGTCTCTGCCGCTAGCCCCCGCTCCCCAACAAGTTCGGCACCTTCTCGCGCAAATGTTCAATCTCCTGGTGCGTCTCGCCCAGGTACGCTAGCAATCGCAGGTCGTCGCGGCTGACGGTGCCGCCGCTGAACAGCCACGCCCGCACGCGGAACAGCTTGTAGAGCTTCACCAGCTTGCGGTCGCTGATGAAGATTTTGTCCTCGCGCACGAGTGTTTTTACTAGGCGCTGGAACTCGCGGAACACGTCGGCGGGGAAGAAGACTTCGCGGTCGTTCTGGTCGTCGCCGCGCACGTCCGTCTGCCGCCGGGCGAACAGGTGCGTCAGATAGCGGTTCGCCTTCAGGAAATCGTCCAGACTCGCGTGCGACTCCATCCACGGCTTCTGGTTGAGTCCCCGGTACGCCTCGCCCTGGAGGCCCGCGTCGATCAACTCCTGGAAGTGGTCGTCCTGAACGCTGCGACTCTGCACCTTCAGCACGAAGCGGTCCTTGAGCGCCGCGAGTTCGCCCTGCTCGGGAATCTCGTTGGTCGCGGCGAAGAGCACCCGCAAGGGCACCGGCTCGGGGACGCCGTCCTGGTAGAACTTCTTCTCGTTAATGATGGTCAGCAAAATATTCAGGATCGCCGAGTTCGACTTGAAGATTTCGTCCAGGAACACGAGTTTCGCCGTCGGCAGCTTGCCCTCCTTGCGGCGGATGTAGCGCCCGTCGCGCAGCTCCTTGATGTCAATCGCGCCGATGATCTCCGACGGCTCGGTGAAGCGCGTGAGCATGTACTCGAAGTAGTCAACCTCGTCGATGCCGAGCGCGTCCTTGAACTTCAGCACCAAGTCCGACTTCGCGGTGCCGGGCGGGCCGATCAACAGCAGCGGCTCCTGGGCGACGGCCGCGACGCACATCAGGTCGATGAGTTCTTGCTTCTGGACGAAGAAGCGCCCGAGCGACTGGCGGAAGCGGTTGATGCGCGTGCGCACCGCGTCGGCCTCGCCCTGGAGTTCGACAAGTGTGAGGTCTTCGGCGGGGCGGGGTTTGGCCGCGATCATCGGCGTCACTCGGAGCGGGGCGGGCGGGTGTTCGGGGGTATTGTACCGGCGGCGGCGCCCGGCGCCTCACCCCACGCCGAACCCGCCGCAGCCCCGGCAGAACGCCGCAAACCGCAGCAGCCACTCCTCAGTCGCGCCGTAGTTCTTCGCCCGCTCGGCCGGGCCGCGGTGGAACACCCCGTCGTCGGGCACATCCGTCGCCGAGCCGTCCAGCAGCACGCGCCCGCCGGGCCTCACGTTCGGCAGCACTTCGGCCCCCAGGTGGTGCGCAAACGCCCGCGCCTGGTCCGCGGTTGCCTCGCCGACGCCGAGGTCGAACATGATGAGCTGCTCGTCATCGAAGAGAGTCGAGGCGCGCAATAGCTCGACGGTGGGGCGCCAGTTCCACCAGTTGACGCGCTCGGAGCGGCCGGCGTCGGCGAGGTCGGTGACGGTGACGCCCACGAAGCGGCCCCTTACGACTCAGCCGCGCTCGGATTGGGGGAGCCCTGGCAAGCGGGTGCATCAGCCCGGAAGCGTGCTACTGGCTTTCGCGTGACCTCGACTACCAACCCCAGGTCGGCGGGCGTAACTCGCTAAACCACACCTCGTACCAACACTCCTCCGGCTCGTACTGCACGACCCAGGTGCCGGGCACGACATCGAGCGCCCGGAGTTCCCTGCGGAGTGCGCGGACGGCCGCTTCGAGTTCCGACGCGCCCACGTACACCTTGCTCCAGATGGCGGAGAACTGCGCCTCCGCGAACGTCTCGGAGCCGATCACCCGCCCACAGCCTACGGCCCGCAGTGCGTCGTCGAGCCGCCCGGCAACCCGCGCCAGGTCGCCGGCGGGGATGGCTTCGTCGAAACACACTTCCAGCCGATTAGTTTCCGCCACGCGATGACCCGCCCTCACACCGCTGCTTGGAACTCCAGCGCCTCGCCGCGCGTGTGCAGCACCACTATCTGATCCGCCCGGAGGGCGTGGAGGCCGTAAGTGGCGCCCGAGGCGTCGCAGAACTCGACCTCGAACGCGCCGCCCCCGAGTTCCTCGACCGCCGCGCCGACCTCGCCCGCGCTCAGGACCAACGACGGCAGATCGACGAGCACCGCGACGGTGTCGAGCAGTTTTACGGAGTTCGCCACGGGTTGCCCTCACGGAGTGGGACAGACATTCTAGTCGGGATCGTCCGGCTTGTCGCCCCGAGCGGGGGGGCGTCAGCCCTCCGAGCCAGTCG
>CAXTPM010000324.1:3118-6369 GCA_964245865.1 uncultured Fimbriiglobus sp.
GTCGGACACTTCCGACTGGCTCGGAGGGCTGACGCCCCCCCGCTCGGGGCGACGGACGACCGGCACCGCTCAGCCGCACCCCCCGCCTCACCCCCGCAGCGCCTCGGCGAAGTCCCGCCCCAGCCGGCCCCGGATGGTGAACTCGTCGTCGTCCAGCCACGCGCGCACGCTCGGGCCGATGGCGAAGTCGTCGCGCACCACCGAGCGCACCGCCGCATCGACGAGTTCCAGCGGCTGGAGCGCGAAGTAGCGCCCGGTGGCCGACGCGGTTTCGATCGGGTCGAGGCGGCTGAACAACTCCTCCAGCCGGCCGAACGCCAGGCGCGCCGGGGCGTGGCCCAGGGCGCGGGCGTAGGCGATGGCCACCGCCGTGCGCTCGTGGTCCGAGGCGACGCCGCGCACGAACAGTCGCTCGCGGGCCGCGTCGAGTACGAGGTTGCCCCCCTCCTCGTCGCCCGAGGCGAACCGGCCGATGGCCAGCCCGAGTTCGCGCGCCCCCACCACCGGGCCGGGGCGCAGCTTCGCCACCAAGAGCGCCGCCAGCGGGTTGAGTTCCAGCCGCCTGAGAGCATGGAAGTACGGCCCCGCGACGCCCTCGACTAGCCTGGCCGTCGGGCCGTCGGGGGTGTCGAGGCGACTCAGCAACTCCTCGGTGGCCAGGCGCAGGCTGTCGGCGAGGCGGAAGTGCCCGGCGGCGTGGCACGTCGTGAGTAGCATCCGCCGGCCGAATTGTTTGTTGGCCTTTGCGGGGTCGCTCAGCGGCGCGCTCAGGCGCAGCCACTCGGGGATCAGTTCGATCGCCTTCACCGCCTGCGGGATCACCGCCGCAACCAGTTGGGCGTCGAGGTGCGGCGCGACCTCCAGAATGGCGTAGACGACCCGGCTCATCGACTGCGCGGTCGAGTCTTCAGCGTCCAGCGCCAGCAGTTGCCGCGCCTCGCCCCCGGCGGGGAAGAGCGTCGGGCGGGCCAGGAAGCGCCGCAGCTTCTCGCCGAGCGCGTCGGACCCGAGGAACCCGGCCGCGTCGCGCTGCTCGTAGGGGTTCACCAACTCGTGGGGTTCCAGAATGCCCGACGCCGAGCGCAGCTTATCGACCACGTAGCGGCCCAGCTCGCCGAGGCCGGCGCGCCGCGCGGCCAGGTCCGCCGGCAGCCCCGGCGACTCGCCGCGGCCCTCAAGCGCGGCGCGCACCCGGCGGCGGAACAGGTCCACCACCAGCCCCGTGACGGCCGGGTCGGCGTGGGGCGGGTGGCCCTCGGCGAGCCGCGCGGAGGCCTGCGCTTCGAGGGCCAGGGCGCGCGAGCGGTCGCCCAGCTTGGCGTGCCCCCAGGCGAGCATCAAGTCCGCATACGGCCCCGTGCGCGCGAGGTCCGCGTCGATCCCCGCGCCCGCCAATTGATAGCGCGTGGTGGCGGGGAAGCGCGCCAGCCAGCGCTGCACCGGCTCCCGGACCCGGTGCAGCCAGTCGCGCGCCGCCTGATAGCGTTCCCCAGTGGCTTGGCCGCGGAAGCGCAGGAACGACGGGGCGTCGAGGTCCAGCCCCGGCCCCTGCTCGTTGAGGCGCCCCAGGAGCCGATCCGAGGCGCGGGCCAGGCGCAGCGGGTCGCCCCCGGCGAGTTTCGCCAAACTCCGCTGCGCCAGCCACGCCGCGCGGATCGGCAGCTCGGCCTCGCGCGCCCCCACCAGTTCGGCGAGGCGCGGCACGAGGTCCGGGTCGCCGAGGCTCAGGCTCGCCGCGCTGGTGGGGGCTGCGGGCGAGGCCAGGCGCGCGAGCGCCGCGGCGGCGAGTCGGGGCGAGTCGGCGGGCGCCCCTCCGCCGGAGTCGCCCGTGCCGCGCACCGCGCGCGCCTCGGCCGACTCCCACAACTCCAGCCACTCCGCGGGCGGCTCGGGGTCGAGCCAGACTGCGTGCAGCGCTGCCGTGGCCGCGTCGATCTGCTGCCCGACTGCCGCGTACACTGCCGCCAGTTCGGCCCACAGCCGAGCGCGCTTGGCCGGGTCGAGCCGGGGCAGCTCGGTCAGCACGCGCTGCTCCAGGCGCACCCGCCGCGCGGCCCACTCGTTGCCCATCACGAGTGTTTGCTGGCTGGCGAGCTTCTCGAAGATGCGCACCGGCGGCGGGGCCGAGTCGGACGGGCGCGGCGGCGACTTCGCCGGGACGACGGGAGGCGGCGGTCTACGCCGGAGTCGCCCGCCGAGCCACGCCCACAGCGGCCGGCGCTTCGGCACCGCCGCCGCCGGGCGGGGGCGCGGGGCCGGGGCGGGGGCCGGCACCGGCGGCGCGTCCGGCCCGGCGACGAACGACGGCAGCGCGAGACGCACCTCCACCGGGTGCGCCGCCAACTCCACCGCGCGGGGCCGGCGGTACTCCACCACCGCCGCCGCCGGCTTGAACGCCGACCGGGCGACGCGCACTAGCTCCAGCCGCCCGGCGACTTCGCGCAGAATCGTCAGCCGCGCCGGATCGAGCTTCAGCAAGTTCGCCACCACCGATGGGGGCACGGACGGGGCGAGTCGCCGGCCCTTGGGCAGCGCGAGGTGCGGCACCCCCGGCGCTTGCGCGAACGCCTCCGACCCAGGGGGCAGAGCGGGCACCACCACCGCCCCGCGCGGCACCGCCAGCACCAACCGCCGCCCGCCCAACTGGGGAGAGGCGTCGAGGCGCGCCACGCGCAATTGGGCCAGCCGGTCGTCGTCGAGTTCGGCGAACTGCGCCCGCAGACCCGCCGCGCCCGCGTCCGGCACCAGCCACACCGTCTCGGCCGCGCCCCCCGTGGAATCGGGTTCGAGCCGCCAATCGACCGGGATTGGCGCGGGCGGCTCCGCCGAGTCGTGCCACCCACTCGCCTGAGTCCAGGCGAACGCCCCGGCCGAGGGGCGGAACGCCGCGCTAAGCGGGTGCCACGCCCCGCCGGCCTCGACCGCCCAGCCCCCCCCGTCGGGCACACTCAGCCGCGCGGCGAGCGGGTGCGCAAACCCCGCCTCGACCCAAAGCCCAGGGCGCGCGGCGCGGTAGAGCGTCGCCCCGAGTTCTCCGAGGCGCGCGGCCGGCGGCGCGGCGGGGAGTTCGACCCACGCCCGCTCCGCCCCGATCCACAGCCGCCACGCCAGCGGCCTCGGCAGCCGCGCCGCCAGCCGCCCGAGGTTCGCCGGGTCGAGTGCCACTAGCACCGGCCCGGCCGACGGATCGTCCGACGGCACCGGCGGCACCAGCGACGCCAGCGGGGCGATTTCGACAAGCTCCGGCCCGG
>CAXTPM010000325.1:0-6361 GCA_964245865.1 uncultured Fimbriiglobus sp.
CCGAAGTCTCCATCTGATCGACGCCGAAGGTCATCGACTGGTTGAACAGCGCGCGGATCTTATTGTCGAAGAAGGCGTTGAACAAGGGCGTCGCCTTGCGCTGGGCCGGCTCAAAGTTGACACGGTACACACCCGTGGAGTCGCCCGGCAGCAGGTTCGAGACCTCGCGCATCTCCTTGGGCGGCAGCGGCGCGGCGTCGGCGGGGGCAGCGGTCGGCTTCACGGCGGGCGCCTCGGCGCCGGGGACGGCGGTCGCCTCCGCGGGCGGGGCGGCGGGCGGCTCGGCCCCTTCGGGCTTCGCCGGCGGCGTCTCGGCCGGCTTGGCGGGGTCGGCGCCCTCGGCGGGATTGGCCGCGTCCGGCTTCTCGGGATTCGCCTTGCCGGCGCCCTCTTCGGGGGCCGGCGCGGGCTGAGGGGTGGCCTGGGCCACGGCACGCGGCGGCACCGGCGTCGGCTTCTTCTCGTCCTCGCCGAAGAGCATGAACCCGGCGACGCCGAGCGCCAGCACCGCGAGCACGCCGACGCCGCCGCCGACGAGCAGTTTGGTGTTGCCGGCCTTCTTGGGCTTCGCGGCGGCGAACTCGTCGCCGGGCGGCGCGCCCTTGGCGGCTTTCGCCCCCTTGGCGGCTTTCGCCCCCTTCGCGGCCTTTTCCGGCGGCGCGGCGGTCAGATCGACCGCGTCGTCCCCGCCGGCGACTGGGGCCGGGGGCACGACGAAGCGGAACTTGCACTTCGGGCAGTCGATTTTGCTGCCCACCAGGGACATCGACTTGATCGGCACGTCGGCGTCGCAGGTGGGGCAGGCGACAACAAAGCTCGGGTTGGCCATCGGACCTCGCGGCCTCCTACGACGTTGGGCGACTCGGGGGGCGGACTGGCGCCGCATCGGACTTGGACGCCATCTTACAGCGAGTCGTTGGCGCGGGGCAAAGGGAAAACGCCGCCGCGGCCGGGATTGGCCGGCAAGGAAGTCCGGCGCGGGCGGATTTTCGGAAGCGTCTTGACGGCCGGGGGGTTGCGGCTAGACTCTTCTCACGGATTCGACGCCGCCGCGCGTCCGCCCACCCGCCGGGTTTCGCCAGCCACCGGACGCCATGGCCACGCTGAAAGGTCTGTTCGCCCCGTTCCGCCCGAGAGCCTACGCAAGGCGCCCGGCGCTGGTGCTCCTCAACGGCCTCGCCGAGCAGCCGGAAAGTTGGTTCCGCAACAAGCGCTACTGGAGCCGCTACTTCGAGGTCCACGCCCCGAACTTCCTGCTCTACGACGGCGCGCTGATGCAGGAGCGCATCGCCCAAAAACTACCCGTCGATATCGACTACCTCGTGGGGCAGTTGCACACGTACCTCACGCAGTTCGTCCAGTGCCCGCCGTACCACATTTGCGCGAGTTCGCTGGGCGGCAAAATTGCCGTCGAGTTCGCGGTGAAGTACCCGCACCTGGTCAACCGCATGGTGCTGCTGTGCCCCTCCGGCATGGGCGACAAAGAAAAGCTGCCGGTGATGGAGGGGCTGAAGGGCGGCGGGCGGAACATGCCCAACGTGGTCAAGAGCGTATTCCACAACGTGCGGACCATCGACCGCAACATGATGAAGTTCTTCAGCCGCGCGATCGAGAACCGCAAGTGGAAGAAGGGGCTGGTGCGGCTGACCAACGCGACCCTCGAACACAGTGTCCGCGCGAAAATGAGTCAGATCAAGGCGCACACTTTGCTCGTGACGTGCGACCAGGACAAGATTTGCGACCCCGCCACCGCCAAAGAGGCCGCGGCGGAGATGCCCGCCGGGCGGGGGCACTTCCTACTGATCCCCGGCTGCGGTCACGCGCCGCAGATCGAGCGGCACTGGCTCATCAACCGGCTGGTGGTGCTGTTCCTGAGTTCCCCCGTGCCGACGACCACCCGCCGCCTGACGCAACTCCTCTAGAAGCTAGTCAACCCACCGAGCGCGTAATGAGTGTCGTGAACCGCCCGACGAAGCCCGCCCAGTCTGATGCCGCCGCGGACTGGTGGATGTTCTTCCGCAAGTTCGTGCAGCACGGCACCAAGATCGCCTCGTTCGCGCCATCGAGCAAGTACCTCGCCCGCAAGATTTGCAAAGGGATCGACTACGACGCCGCGAAGTGCATCGTCGAACTCGGCGCCGGCACCGGCCCCGTGACCGAGGTGCTGCTGAGCCACGTCAAGCCGCACACGCGCTTGCTGGTGGTCGAGCGCGACCCGGACTTCTGCCGGCGCCTGCGCGACCGCTTCCCCGACGCCGAGATCGTCGAGGGCGACGCCGCGAAGATCGGCGACCTTTTGCGCGAGCGCGGCATCCGCCAGGTCGATCACGTGGTGAGCGGCCTGCCGCTGCCGTCGTTCCCCGCCGAACTGCGCGCGGCGGTGCTCGCCAGTGTCGCGGAGTGCCTCGCGCCCGGCGGCACGTTCCGCCAGCTCACCGTGACGCCTCTCGTGTACTGGAAGCTCTACCGCGGCTACTTCGACACGGTGCGCTTCAAGTTCGAGGCGCGGAACCTTCCGCCGGCGGGCGTGTACATCTGCACCGGCTACCAGCCGCGGCCCGAGTCGCCCGCCCCGCCCGTGCCGGCGTGAGCGGGCTGTTCGACAAGCTCCTCGCCCGGCCGCTGGTCCGCCGGGCGGTCGATACCGGCTTCCTCGCCCTCGCAAGGCGCCGGGCCGCGAAGCTCGACGCGCTCGACGTGGGGCGGACCCAGGCCGACACGCTCCTGAGGCTCGTCAACGCCGCGCGCGAGACGCGCTTCGGCCGCGACCACCGCTTCGCCGATATCCGCACCGTCGCGGACTACCAGGAGCGCGTGCCGCTGCGCGAGTACGCCGACTTCTGGCGCGACTACTGGCAAGCGAGTTACCCCAACCTCGCCGGCGTCACCTGGCCCGAGCACATCCCGTACTACGCGCTGTCGAGCGGCACCACCACGGGCGCCACGAAGTACATCCCCTTGAGCCGGCAGATGCTGCGCTCGAACACCAAGGCGGCGCTCACCACCTTCGCGTTCGCCCAACTCGCCCAGCCCGAGGCGCGCCTGCTCGAAGGGAAGTTCTTCTTTCTCGGCGGCAGTACCGACTTAAAGGTGCAACCCGACGGCAGTTACGCCGGCGACCTGAGCGGCGTGGCGGCGCGCGAGATGACCCGCTTCCAGCGCCCGTTCACCTTCCCGAGCCTCGAAGTCAGCCTGATGAGCGACTGGGAGTCGAAACTCGAGCGCGTGGCCCGCGACTCCCTGGTCGAGCCGATCACCGCGATCAGCGGCGTGCCGTCGTGGGTGCTCAAGGTGTTCGACCGGGTCCGGCAACTCTCGGGCAAGGCCACGGTGTCCGAGGCCTGGCCGCACTTCCGGCTGGTGGTCCACGGCGGCACGATTTTCGAGCCGTACCGCGCGGCGTTCGAGCAGGCGATCGGGCCGGGCCGGGTCAAGTACTGCGAAGTCTACCCGAGTTCGGAGGGGTTCATTGCCACCGAGGACAGCCGCCACCCGAGGCAGTTGCGCGTCGTCCCCGACCACGGCCTGTTTTACGAGTTCGTGCCGGTCGGCGAACTCGGCGCCGACCGCCCGACGCGGCACACCTTATCCAACGCCGAGGTCGGGCAGCAGTACGCGGTGGCGCTCACGACTTGCGCGGGGCTTTGGGGCTACGTGCTCGGCGACACCGTGAAGTTCACCCGGCGCGACGTGCCGCTGATGCAGTTCACGGGGCGCACGAAGTTCTTCCTCAGCGCGTTCGGCGAGCACTTGATCCAAGAAGAGGTCGATCGCGCGGTAGCGAGCGCGGCCGAGGCGCTCGGCACCACGACCGAGGACCACCACGTCGGGCCGGTGTTCCCGACCGCGCCGGGGACGCCGGGGCACCACTTGTACTTGGTCGAGTTCCGCGGCCCTGTGCCGGACCTCGCGGCGTTCGCGCGGCACTTGGACCAGCACTTGAGCGCGTCGAACGAGGACTACGAGGCCCACCGCAAGGGCGACCTGACGATGCTCTCGCCCGTGGTGCGGGCGGTCCCCCCCGGCGGGTTCGCGGCGTGGATGGCGAGCCGCGGCAAGGTCGGCGGGCAGCACAAGGTGCCCCGCATGGACAACACTGGGGAACTGACGGCGGGCCTAGTCGAGTACCTCGACCGGCCGAAAACTTGAGACCGCGCCCTCGCGGCCGGCGACCCGCGCCGGGAGTGGGCGAACTCCCGTGCGGGTCGCCGAACCTCGCCCCTTCCGGGGCGAGCGGAAGGTGCCCCCGCGGGCGAGCGGGGGCGTGATTCGGTGTGGCGTTGGGTGGTCGAGGCACACTAAAAGCGAGCCGCGTGCCAAGCTAGCAGCTAATTTTTTGCGGTATTCATAACAACAGATGGCGTAACGGTTTCGGTCTCGATTTCATAACACTTTCATGAGCTGTTAACGCATTCAATCCGTCCGCTATTCCGACAGCGTGCCGGACTGTCCGACACTCCGACACCCCGCGCGAGATGCCCGCCATGACTGCCGAACCGATCGCAAACCCCGTCGGCGTCTGTAGCTGGTCGCTGAAAGTCACAAGCGTGCCCGAACTCGACGCCCTGGTGCGGCAACTCGGCGTCGGCCTGGTGCAGATCGCCTGCGGCGACCCCCACCACGCCGAGTGGGCCGAGGGCGACCGGATGCCCGAAGTAGCGCGAGCGGCCGGGTTCGAGATCGGCGGGGCGATGATCGGCTTTCCCGGCGAGGACTACGCCACGCCGCAGACCATCCACCGCACCGGCGGCTTCGGCGATCCGGCCACGCGCCCTGAGCGCTTGGAGTTGCTGAGGTGGGCCTTGGTCCGCACGCGCGAGTTGGGCACGGCCGAGTTGATGTTCCACGCCGGGGCGATCCCGCCGCCCGGCGACCCGGCGCGGCGAGGCTTCCTCGACGCCCTAGCGACCGCCGCCGGGCACGCCGAGGACGCGGGCGTATTCCTGGCGTTCGAGACGGGCCAGGACCGCGCGACCCTCGTGCTCGGCCTCCTGGGGGAGTTAGCGAGCCGCCACGTGGGGGTGAACTTCGACCCGGCGAACATGCTGCTCTACGACAACGACGACCCGCTCGAAGCCCTGGAGTTATTGGCCCCCCACATCCGCTCGGCGCACCTGAAGGACGGGAACCGGCCGGCGGCGCCGGGGCAGTGGGGCGCCGAGGTGCCACTGGGGCGGGGCCAGACGCGCACCGGGGAGTTCGTCCAAAAGCTAGTGCGGGCCGGCTACTCCGGGCCGCTGTACATCGAGCGCGAGGTCGGCGACCAATCCGGCCGCGTGGCCGACATCCGCGCGGGCCTAGACTACTTGCGCGGCGAGGGGCTACTCGAACCGGCGGGCGGCGCGGGAAAATCGCGCGGGGCGGAATGAACCCTTGAAGGGGGCAAAGTGTCGTGGTAATGTACAGTTGCCGGAGAGGTGGCTGAGTGGTTTAAAGCACGGCTTTGCTAAAGCCGCGTGGGGTAACTCCCACCGTGGGTTCGAATCCCGCCCTCTCCGCTTGCGAAGTCCGACTTCCCCTCCCGGACCCCAGAAAGCCCTAAATTATGGGGGTTTCCGGGGGCCGGAGCCGGGTCCGCCCGGCACGCTGGTGCAACTTTGGTGCAAACCGAATGCACCGGGAAGTTCCACCGCGATGGACCGGAAATCGAAAACCCCCGCGCGCCTCCGCGTCGGCCGGGTCAGCGTGTACGAACACCACGGCGCGTGGTGGGTCTACTACCGTGACGAGGGCCGCACCGAGCGGCGCAAGGTCGCCGGCACCCGCGCGGGCGCCGAGCAACTGGCCGCCCGCGTCAACGCCCAGCTCGCCAGCAACGAGCCGACGCTCCTGACGTTCACGCCGGTCGGCGTGGCCGAGTTGCGCGCGCAGTTCCTCGGCTACCACGAGCACGTCCTCCACTCCTCGGTCGCCACGCTCAAGCGCTACCGCTCCGCGACCCAGCACCTCGACGACTTCGCGCGCACCCTCCCCAGGCCGCCGCACGCCCACGAGGTCGGGGTCGAGGCGTTCGCGGCGTACCTCCGCCGCGTGGAGGTCGCCCCGAACGGCCACCCGAACACCGCCAAGCGCAGGCTGCTCAGTAAGGGCGTGCAGTACGTCCTGGAGACGTGCCGGGCGATGTACGCCTACGCGCTCAAAAAGCGGCACCTGCCCCCCTACGCCGGCAACCCGTTCTCCGAGTTGCCGCTCGACAAGATGGCCGGCGGGGACGCCAAGCCGGTCTTCGTGTTCGACGCCGCGACCGAGCCGGCGTTCCTCGGGGCGTGCCCCGAGTGGGCGTTCCCGGTCCACTTCACGCTCGCCAAGACCGGGCTGCGGGTCGGCGAACTGGTCCACCTCTTAATCGAGGATGTCGACC
>CAXTPM010000326.1:0-6356 GCA_964245865.1 uncultured Fimbriiglobus sp.
GGTGTCCTTGTTGTTCGACCCGCCGCTGAGGAAGCCCCCGATCGTCGCGCCCCAGGTTTCTTGTTTGATGTCCTGATTACTCGCCGTGTCCCTTGAGAAAAACGTGCCGCTGTCCTCCGAGGCCATCATGGTGTTGCTCGTGCCGTCGGCGATGCCCTGCAGCGTGATGCGGAGGAAGCCCATCGTCATCACGCCGTTGTTCGTCCCCAGACCTCCGTCGAAGCCCGTACTCTGCTCGTTCGCCGGTACGACCAGCACCGGCGGGGTCAGACCCTCGGGGTTCGAGACGTAACCGGAGATGCCAACGTAGCTTGACCGGGTCACTTGAACGTCTTGCCCTAGGTTTTGCCGGTCCCGCGCGTTCGTCAATGGTTGCTTAGCGTCCGAGGGGCAGCGGTAACTTGAGAGCACAACGTCTTTTGAGGCAAGCGCGTTGTTGAGGTTGGAACCGGGTGTGTTGTTCCAGCCCGACCCGCCAGTGAAGGTGAAGCGGCTGTAGAGGTTCCCCTGTTCCATGTACGGCAGGATGAACACCAGCCAGCAACTGCCGTCGCCGTCACCTAGGCCATTATTGCGAGTTTCCGAGCCGAACGGCGCCGTGTCACGCGTCCCGCCGGGTGGGAGGTAACCGTTGGCGTCGTGGTAGCTGTGGAGCGCCAGTCCCATTTGCTTCAGGTTGTTCGAGCACTTGGCGCGGGCCGCGGCTTCGCGCACCTTCTGCACCGCGGGCAGCAGCAGGCCGATGAGGATGGCGATGATGGCAATCACCACCAGCAGTTCGATGAGCGTAAATGCCCGGCGCGACGGGCGCGGGAGAGAAACCGGCATAGATGCCCCTTAGACAGTAGGACGTGAATTGAAACGAACGGGGGCTACGTGCCCCTCAACCTTGACTATACCCGAGTGCATCGGAGCGCAGCAAGTCTTGATCCGCAACTTTCTTTACGAATCCCGCTGACTCACGCTGCTCTCACCAAACCGGACCCTGGGGCGAGTCCGCCACGCCCTGCGAGACCCCGTCGAGCGGCCGACGCGCCTACTTCGCCGCCCTCAGTCGCTCGAGCGCCTCGCGCGGGCGTCTCTCACTGGGGTGGGCGAGCTTCGCCGCGCGCTCGGCACTCGCCACCGCCTCGGCACGCCTGCCCGCCGCGAACAGTAAGTCGGCCTGCACCAGGTACCCCTCCCACTCGTCGGGACGGCGGTCGAGGCACTCTTTGATGGCCGCGAGCGCCGCCGCTGGGTCGCCGAGCTTGGCCAGCGCTTGAGCGCGGTAGTAGTAGCCGGGGGCGTAGTCGGCCTTGCGCGCGATCGCCTCGCCGAACGCCGCGACGGCCTGGCGGTAGCGCTCCTGGGAAGTCGCGCGGTCGCCGCCGACTTCGGCGCGCTCGGCCTGGGCGAAGCGGCAGACGCCCAAGTAAGCGTGGGCCATCACCAAGGACGGGTCGGCGCGGATCGCCCCGTCGAGCACCGGCACCGCGGCGTCGGAGTCCTTCAGGCCGACTAGCGCGCGGCCGAGCAGCAGTTGGGTGCGCGGGCCGGGGTACAGCCCGGCCAACTGCCGCGCGACCTCGGCGGCGCCCGGCAGGTTCCCCGACTGCTCCAGTTGGTTGAAGCGCTCGACCAGCGCGTGCTCGCCCCGCGCCAGCGCCCCGATGTCTCGCGCGAACGGGTTCGGGAACCTCGTGTCGTCGGGCATGAGCGTGGTGGCGTACTCGAAGCCCTGCGCGTCGGCGAGGCTCCCCCGGCGGCGGTGCAGCGCGGCCAACAGCGTCGCGGCTTTTTTCTGCCCGGCCGGGTTGCGCGCCAGGCCCATCAAGAGCCGCGCCGCCTGGGCGTCGTCGCGCCCGGCCAGCAGCGCCCCGAGCCGGTAGCGCGCCCACGCCGAGCCGGGGTCGCGCGCCAGCACCGCGCGGCAGACCGCCTCGGCGCCGCCCTCGTCGCCGGAGTCGGCGAGCGCGTCGGCGAGGGTCAGTTCGGCCGCGGCGCGGTACTCCGGGCCGGGCAGGTCGAGGGCGAGGACTTCGCGGAACTTCGCAACCGCGTCGGGCGCCTGCGCCGCGGCAGCCCCTTTGGCCAGGTAGTACGCCCAGCGGCCGTCGCGCGGGGCGAGCCGGCGTGCCTCGGCGTAGCACGCCTGGGCCTGGGCGGAACCCTCGTGCGCGTCGAACGCCAAGCCGAGTTCGCCCCACGCGGCGCCATCAGAGGGCGCGTCGAGCACCGCGCGGCGCTTGGCGCCCACGAGTTCGAGCATCGCCGGGTCGGCCCAGTCGGCGGGAATCTCGGGAACCGCCGCCGGCGGGCCGGCGACGGTCGCCGACTTCGGCCAGAGCGCGGCCGCTCCCGCGCCGGCGATCACCAGAACCAGGGCCGCGAGTGCGAGGCGAATCACGGGTCAACTCCCCTTCGGTTGGGCCGGCTCCCCGGCGCCGGGCGAAATCATCACGCGCCGCCGGCCGGGCTGGGCCGGGAACGACTCGCGCGAGCCGTCGGGCCACACGGCCTCAATGCCGTCGATACTCGCCGAATCGCCGAGGCCGAAGATCACTTCCGGGCTGGAACTCGACAGGTAACTACTCCCCGGCTGCACGAACTGCGTCAGGCGCTTGCCGCCGACCTTCACCGTGAGTTTCGTGCCGATGAGGTCGCGCCCGCCGAGCTTGGGGTCGGTCGCCCGCACCGCCAGCCAGTTCTTGCCGGGGCCGGTGTTCAGCAACACCCGCGCGCGATCCGCCGTGCCGAGGGTCACGAGGTCGGGCCGGCCATCGCCGTCGAAGTCGCCCGTGGCCAGGCCGCGCCCGACGTTGCCGCGCGAGCAGAAGCCGGGGTTGTCGCCGCTCACGTCCTCGAACTTGCCGCCGGCGTTGCGCATCAGTTGGTTGCGCTCGGCGTAGGGGCGCCAGAACGCCGGGAGGTGCGGCGACTCGACGCCGTTGGGGGCGTCGGCGTAGACGCGGCCGTTCACGAAGGCGATGTCCGGCAGGCCGTCGAGGTCGAAGTCGGCCGCGAGCGCCCCGAATCCCGTGCCGCGCCACTTGGTCTTCGCGGCCGAGGCCGGCGCGGTCGCGTCGCGGAACAGCCCCGGCGCGGTCTGGCGCCACAGCGTGTGGGTTTCGTTGCCCAGGTGCGTGACGAACAGGTCGGTCAGCCCGTCGCCGTCGTAGTCGCCGGCCGCGATGCCCATGTTGGCGAACGAGTTGCCCATCCCCTTGAACGTGCCGTCGCGCTGGTTGACCCAGAGGAAGTTGGCCCGGCCGTCGTTGGTCACGAAGATGTCCGGCCAGTCGTCGCCGGTGAGGTCCACGCAGTAGACCCCCAGCCCTGGCCCGGTCTTCGACGCCAGCCCCGAGGCGAGGGTCACGTCCTCGAACTTGGGCGCCCCGCCGGGTGGGGTGGCGTTGTGGAACAGCCTCGCGGCGGTGCCGGGGAAGGTGCGCGGGCCGCAGAAGTCGCGCGCGCCGCTCGGCGCGGTGCAGGGCCACGACGGGTCGTAGTCAAGGTAGTTGACGATGACGAGGTCGAGTTTGCCGTCGCGGTCGTAGTCGAGGAACGAGGCGCTCGCGCCCCAGAGCGGGTTCGTCAGGCCGGCTTCGGCGGTGGCGTCGCGGAACTTGCCGCCGCCGAGGTTCAGGAACAGCTTCACCCCCGTGTAGCGCGTGACCACCAGGTCGGGCCTGCCGTCGTTGTTCACGTCGCCCACTGCCACGCCGACGCTGATGCCGTCAATATCGAGGCCGCTGCCGGTGCTGGCGTTCGTGAACTTGCCGGGGGCGGTTTGCAGGTAGAGCTGGTTCCCCTTGCCGGTCTTCTCGCCGGCGGACTGGATGAAAAACAGGTCGTCGCGCCCGTCGCCGTCGGCGTCGAACACCGCCACGCCGGCGACCATCGACTGGGGCATGAAGAACTGCCCCGTCGGGCCGGCATCATGGACGAATTCGACGCCGCAGGCGTCGGTGACATCGGTGAGCCAGCCGGGACCGGCGGGGGCGCCGGCTTGGGCGGTCGCGGTACTCGGCGCCGTGGGCGCGGGAGGCGGGGCGCAGCCGCAGAGCGCGGCGATCAGGGCGAGCGGGCCGAGGCGCGCGCGGGTCGGGTGCATGGGGCGGACCTGGGGGAGAGCAGGCGCGGGGAGTCGCGTCATCATACCAATCCGGCGGGGCGGTTGTCGAGGGGGCGGCAATCCGCTTGACACCCGCCAGCGGCTACGCAACAATGCGTACCAATCGACACGTCGCACACCCACCGGAGCCGTCATGGCGGGCAAGAAGCAGTTGGCGATTACCGAGCGGCAGTTCGCCGCGCTCGAAGTGCTGTGGGAGCGCGGGCCACTCACGGTGCGCGAAGTCCTGCCGCTGTTGCCGGGGGAGCCGGCGCCGTACACGACTGTGCTCGGGCTGCTCCAGGGGATGGAGCGGGCCGGGCTGGTCGCGCACGGCGGCGAGTCGCCGGCGCACCGCTATCGCCCACTTTTGGACCGCGCGGGGGCGACGGGGGCGCTTTTGGGCGACTTCGTGAAGCGGTTCTTCCGCGGCTCGGCCTCGCGGCTGGTACTCGGCCTCGTGGACGCCGAGCAGCTTTCGCCGGAGGAGTTGCGCGCGATCGAGGAGAAACTGACGCCGCCGGCGCCGGAGCAGGCGCCGCCGAAGCCGCGCCGGGGGGGCAAGCGATGAGTGCCGCGTGGGTCGATTGGCTCGCCGAGTGGTCGCTGCGCTTCGCCGCACTCGTCGTGCCGCTGATGCTGTGGCTCGCGCTGCGCCCGCCCCGCGCGGTGGCGGCGCGGCTGTGGCTGTTGCGGCTGGCGCTCGTCGGCGGGCTGCTGCTGCCGCTGGCGCCGCGCTGGTGGGCCGCGCCGGAACTGCCGGCGGCTCCGGCGGCGGTCGAGGTGCCGCCGGCCCCGGTCGAGGTCACCCCGTCGGAGGTCGCCCCGGCGCGGCTGGCCCCGGTCGAAGTCACCGCACCGACTCGCTCGCCGGCAGTGGAGGTGGTGTCGCCCGAACCGCGCGCGGTTCGGGTGCCCGATGCCCTCGCGGCGCCCGAGTTCTTGCCGCCCGAGGTGTCACCGCCGGCCCCGTTCGACTGGCGACGACTCATCGCCGTTCTGTGGCTGGCCGGGTGCGGCGCGTGTCTCATTCGACTGGCAGGCGGGCTGTGGTGGCTCGGCCGGGTGCGGCGGGGGTCGCGTGCGTTATCCGACGACTTGGCGCGCGAAGTCGGTGCGGCGCGGCGGGAACTCGGCGTGCGGCGCCGCGTGGACCTGTTGGAGTCCGCGTCGGTGGCCGCGCCCGCGCTCTTGGGCGGCGTGCGCCCGGCGGTGGTGGTGCCGCCGGGGTGGGGCAACTGGCCGGCGCCCGACCGGCGCGCGGCGCTCTTGCACGAGTTGGCGCACGTCAAAGGCGGCGACGACTGGGCGAGTCTCGCCGAGGAGGTCGTGCGCGCGGTCTTCTTCTTCCACCCGCCGGTGCGCTGGCTCTTGGGCCGGCTGGCGCGGGAGCGCGAGGCCCGCTGCGACCTCGCGGCGGTGCGATCCGGCGTGGCCCCGCGCGAGCTGGCGCGCGTGCTGTTCGAGGCGGCCGCGCGCGCCGCCCCCGGCCGGGTACCGGCCCGCGCACTGATCCCGATGGCCCGCCGCAACTCGGTGGCCGGCCGCATTCACACCCTCTTGGAGCCAGACATGACCCGAGTGAGCCGACCGCTTTCGTGGCCCCGCGCCGCCGCCAGCGCTTCAGCAGTCTTCGCGCTGTGCGCCGCCGTGGGCGGCTACGGCGACGCCGCGCAGAAGCCGACGATCAAACTGGTCGAGCCGGAGAATCCCGCCGCCGAGGCCGCGAAGTCGGAGAAGCCGGCCGGAGTGCGCGGCACGGTGACGCTGCCCGGCGGCAAGCCGGCGGCGGGGGCGACGGTGGTCGTCGCCGCCGATGTCGGGGCCGGGGCGCGCCTGACAACCACCGCCGACGCCAAGGGCGAATTCGTGTTCGACGCGCTACCCAAGAGCGAGTCGGCGTTC
Source organism: uncultured Fimbriiglobus sp. (assembly GCA_964245865.1). GTDB lineage: Bacteria > Planctomycetota > Planctomycetia > Gemmatales > Gemmataceae > Fimbriiglobus. The sequence goes on from CAXTPM010000326.1 coordinate 6,002, forward strand.
CCGCACTGTCAGGTCGTCGCGGTGCTCGAAGGCCACGCGCCGGCGTCGGCCTACGCCACGCCGGGTGGCCCGGATGTCGCGCTCGAACTCCCAGCAGCGGGGTCGTTCGCCGGAGTGGTCCGGGACACCGCGGGGAAGCCGGTCGCGGGGGCGGAACTGCTCGTCGGCTTCGTCCGCCGCAGCGGCAACGGCGCGAGTTGGGGCTACGAGAACGAGAAGCTGCTGCGCGGCACGGCGCTCGATCGCTTCTACGCCACGAAGTCGGGCGCCGACGGCTCGTTCCGCTTCGACGCCGTGCCGGCCGGGGGCGAACTGATCCTGCGGGTGAGCGCCGCCGGGCTGGCCGAACTCGACA
>CAXTPM010000327.1:0-6331 GCA_964245865.1 uncultured Fimbriiglobus sp.
ATTTCGTCGTCGGTCGGGCGCCCCCCGATCGAGATCAATCGATTGAGGTTTTGGATTTTGCTCTCGGCCGCCAATGCGTCCTGCGTGTACTGCGTCAACTGCTCGGCCATCTTGTCGTTGCGCAGCCCGACCAGTTGCGCCCCCGGCTTGACCATGTCGCCGGGTTTGACGAACAGCCCCTGCACGATGCCCTCGTTCGGGCTGAAGACGTTGATCGTCTGCTTCGGCAAGAACTCGCCGGTCGCCGCGAGCTTCAGGGGGTACGGCACGGTCACCATCGCGCCGATCAGCCCGCCGAGGCCGATCAGCCCCAGCGCGGTGTAGAACCGCCGCTTGCCGCCGAGCGTTTCTTGGACTTTGGAGATCGGCGTCCAGATGAAGCGGAACGGAATGCGCTTGAGTTCCGCGGCGTTGAACAGCGCCGGTGCGGAGTGCTTGGCCACCACGTCCAGGCGCGCGATGATCGGCTCGACCGGCTCAGGCGGGTTGAAGCTCTCCATCAAGAGCACCGAGCGCGCGAGCTTGTTGTTGTCCTTCTCGCGCTCGTCGCGGATCGGCATCACCACGAGTAGTTTGGGCTGGCTCTCGGCGAGGTACGCATCGAGCGCGTGGCTGAGGCCCGGCGGCAGGCCGTCGTCCTTGGTGCCGCGGTAGACCAGCTTGTCGCCGAACAGCAGCACCGCGTCGAGGAGGTTCTTCATCCGCCGGATGTGGGTGCTGGCCTTCTCCACCACGTCGGCACCGCTGACGGCTTCGACGGTGACCGTCTTGCCGTGCCGCACGCCGACGCACAGGCGGTCGCACTCAACGATGCGCCGGCCCTCATTCGCCACGTGGTACGCGACTTCGGTGGGGTTGAGCGTGCCGTGAATCTGCGTCGAGAACGTCTCGAGTTGGGTGAACAGCCGCTCCAGCCCGCTAGTCTGGCGCGAGTTGCTGAATGCGTGGTACTGGCTGGCGTACCCGGCCATCTGCACCGCGTAGTGCAGGAACGTCTGGTAGAGCCTCGGGTCTTGCGCCGGGTCGTGGAACACTTCCAAGAGGCCCATCGGCGTCTTGTCGGCCTGCACGATCGGGGCGAACAGCGCGTAATGATCCGTGAGGTTCGCGGCCGGCACGGCGCCGGGTTCGGCACTCACGCCCGAAAGACGGCCTTGCGGCTCGATGATGAGCGGGCGCGGCGGGTTGGCCTGGAAGACTTGCCGGAGGATTTCGTTGTGGCACTGCTTGCCGCCACGCTTCTCGTCGAGGCCCACCCGGTCGAGGTTCAACTGGCTCTGGATTTGCAGGAATCCCTGCGGCGTGCGCAGCCAAATTACCCCGGCGGGGGCGTCGATGGCCGCGAGCGCAATCGCCAGGAACTGCTCGTAGAACTCGGTGGGCGAGAGGTTCGACCCCGCGAGGCGACTGGCGCTCTCGAAGGCCTCGTCGATCCTGCGGTTCACCTTGCCGCGCGAGTTGCCGGGCGCCCCCGTAGCCGATTGGGTTTCGGTGCTGCCGGCGGGCGTGTTGGGTGACACAGGTCGAGTCCTCACGGGGGCGCAAACGGGGCGCGAGAGTCGGGGGCGGAACCCGGCCGGTCGGCACAATCGCTGCTATCATACCGACCGCGCGCGGGGCAATGCAAGCGCACTCCGCCGGCCCATTCTGGAAACCGCTTCCGCGCGCCCCAACCGATCAGACGCGGCAGCCCGCCCCGCCCAACCGATCCGCCCGACTCAAATCGTCCAGCCGTCCCCGTTCGCCCGCTCCCAACTGAGCGCGGCGTGCATCACGTCCGCCGGGTCCATGGGCGGCACCGGCATCGGCCAGGTGAAGCGCATCGCCGCCGCGAGTTGCCCGGCCGAGGCGCGGGTTTCGGGCCGCGCCCAGAGCCGGACGAACCGCGCGATCGCCCGCCCGCGCCGCACCAGCCGGGCTACGAGTTCCGAGGCCGCGTCTTGGGACTTCGCCGCGAGACTCAGCAGTTCTGCCCACCCCACCAGCCAGTCGATGAGCATGCGCGCCTCGATGTCGCCCAGCCCCCTAGTAAGGCTGTCGTCGCGCACGATGGCCCAAACGTGAGTGTCACTGTGGTTCTGCCTCGCATGGTTGCCCCCCCGATCGACCGTCGCGGTCATCCGTTGCCCCCGGCTCGCGCCACCCGCCACGCGGGCGCCGGTCCCCCGACCGGCCCCCACGGGGCGTGCAGGGGCCGGATAGCACGGATTGTGAGAAGGGGCTAGGGCAGAGTCGATGCTCCCGAAGAGTGGGGAGGGGGGAGGGGTGAGTAGGGAGCGAAAACAAACGTACCACTCGGCTCGATGTCTTCCACTCACCCCTTCGCCGCCGCGACAATTTCGGCCGAGGGGTGGACCACCGCGTGCCGGCCGTCGTCGGCCTGCGGCTCCTTCCAGGCGCTGCGCACTTCGGGGTGGGCGATCATGGCGATGCCTAGTTTCGTAGCGGCGTAGCCCACCGTCCAGTCGGTCGAGGTGAGAGTCGTGCCGGCGGCGTACTTCTGGAGCGGCTCGCTGCCCGCGGCCCAGGTGGCGCGGGCGTCGGCGAGGGCCGGGTCTTCGAGCAGTTTCGAGTCGTACAGGTCGCGCGCGGCGCTCAGGGTGTAGCCGACGAACCCGCCCTGGATGCTGACGTGGGGGCCGGCGTCCTGCACGGTGCCGAACAGGCAGCGGCCGCGCGGCAGGCGGGCGATGCGGCGGCAGATTTTGGTGTCGGGGTCGATCTTAACGAGCCACGGCGTCGGCTTGGCCAGGTACGCGCGGAGCATGCGCTGCGTGACGCGACCGCCGAAGTGCCGAAGGAACAGGCGCTCCGGCTCGAAGCTGAACTCCGCGCGGTGCGCCGCGGCCACCGAACCGAGGCGCGGGTCGGGGTCGCCATCGCTCACCACCAGCACCCGGCTCGACGGGTAGGCTCTGCGGAGCGACGAGAGCGCGGCGCACAGCCAGGCGGGGTCGTGGTAGCAGTGCAGGAAGAACGTCACTTCGTCGTCGGCGTAGCGCCGGCGGCGGTAGCGGACCCAGTCGAACACGCCGCCTCCGGGCAGTTGCGAGTTGCGGAACGTTGAGAGGGGGAACACGCGGCGGAGTCTAGGACGAGATTCGGGCAGGTGTCCGCGCTCCTGTCCCCTCCCCCCTTGAGGGGGAGGGCTAGGGTGGGGGGTGGCCCGCCAAGTAGAAGAAAGTTGGGAGTCAGGTCGGGTCGTTCCTACTCGGCGAGTCCCCCCCCACCCTGGCCCTCCCCCTCAAGGGGGGAGGGGACTGGGAAAAGTGGTGGCTCGTCGCTCCCCGCTACTTCTTCTCCGCTTCGATGATCTCCAGCGACTTCTCGTCGTCGATCTGGATTTGCGGCGCGTCCTTGAACTGCGTCACCTTCCCCGTGGCGCGGATGACCTTGTCCTTGAAGGTGTCGTAGTCGGCCTTGTCGTACTTGCCGTTCTTCGCCTTCTCGTTGAACACCACCGTGAAGTTGGCCTTCGCCCGGAAGTCGGCGTCGGAGTTCAGCAGGATGCGCCGGCCGGAGTTGACCGCCCGGCCGCTTTTCACCGTGAACTGGACTTTGACCACCTCGCCGACCTTCTTCGCGGCCTCCTCGGGGCTGAGCACCCCCTCGGGCCGCTTCGGCTCGGGCTTCTCTTTCTCCTTCGGCCTCTCCTTGTCGTCGGCCGTCTCGCGGGGTGTGAGCAGGCTCACCGGCACGGTGTGGCGCAGCACCACTTCGCCGCCGATGTCGCGCAGGCTCAGGGTGATCGTCGGGTCGGCCCCCCAGGTGATATCGACCTCGCCGAAGTGCTGGCCGTAGGGGAGGCACGCCACGCGGCGGCGGTTCGGCTCGGGTTCGCGCCACTTCTCGTTGGCCTGGTTGAAGCCGCTCGCGGTCAGGTCGTAGAGCGGATAGCCGATGACGCCCGTGTCGATACTCAGTTCGCCCAAGTGCCGGTCGCCGCTGAGGATGACCACGCCATTGGCCTTGGTGTCGCGCAGCACCCGGAAGAACTTGTTCCGCTCGGCGGGCATGTTGCCCCACTTCTCGAACGGGTGGTCGTCGGCCAGGCACTGCACACTGCTGCCGATCAGTCGCACCTCGGCGGGCTGTTTGAGTTGGGCTTCGAGCCACGCCCACTGCGCCGCCCCGAGCATCGTGGCCTCCGGGTCGGTCTGCGGCACATACGGCTTGCGGATCATGCCGTAGGGGGCGATCCGGGCCGGCGAGCCGTATTTCAGCGCGGTGCGGAAGTAGCGCAAGTCCAGCAGGATGACCTGCACGCGCGACCCCTCGGGGCCGAAGGTGTGCGCACTGTACACGCCCTCCTGCTTGCGCAAGGGGCTGTCCGGCGGGGTGCCGAGGAAGTCGTGGAACTGCCGCTGACTTTCGACTTTCAGCGGCCACTCGACGCCGGCGTCGTTGAGGCCGTAGTCGTGGTCGTCCCAGGTGGCGACGAGCGGGCAGCTCGCGCGCAACTTCTGCCAGCCGGGCAGCGCCGCAAGCGTGGCGTACTTCTCGCGGATCACCTCGGGCGTCACCTCGCGGCCGCGCTGGAGGTCGCAGTAAATGTTGTCGCCGAGCAGCACCAAAAGTTCGGGCTTGCGCGCGCTCATGGCGTCGAAAATGGGCAGCGGCTGATCTTGGTTGGCGCACGAGCCGAACAGGACGCGCGTCAGCGGCGCGCCGCCGGTTGCGGGCTTCGGCGGGGACTGCGCCGAGGCCCCCGCCCCGAGTAGGGCCGGCGCGGCGAGGGCAATCAGGACGAGGAGGCGGCGCAACATGCGGGTGGCTCGCGGGGTGATACCGAGTCCGGGCGACACTTGGCCCGGCCGTAGTATTGAGTAGTCGCGCCGGGGTGATGCGTCCCCCCGGCGCCGCAGTTCCGCCATCTTTCCCGCGCAACCCGGCCCCGGCGCGCGGAAAAAGACTTGTGCCCGGTCCCGCCATTTCTGAAAATGGACCGAGCGCGTGGCTCGCGGCGCGAAGGCCGGGGTTTGTCAGAACCAGCCGCGAGCCGATGCTGCCCGTCTCCGCCTTCAACGATCCACGCGCCACGAACCACGAGCCACGATCATGGCAAAAGCCCGCAACGACTTCACCGACATCCTGCTCAAGAAGCGCGTGCTGAGTCCCGAGCAGCTCGACGAGGCGTTCGAGCACGCCAGCGGCACCGGCATCAAGATTCAGGACGCCCTCACTCGATTGAACTACGCCACCACCGGCGACGTGATCGAGGCAATGGGCGAGTTCCACAAGGTTCAGGCGATCGACCTGACCCAAGTGGAAATCCCCAAGTCGGTGATCGAACTCGTCCCCGAGGCCGTGGCCCGCGACCGGCTCGTGCTCCCACTCAGTTTGGAGGGGAACACGCTCAAGCTGATCATGACCGACCCCGACAACTACGAGAAAATCCAGGCGATCCAGTTCATCCTCAACCGCGACATCCAGCCGGTGATCGCGTCCCAAGAGCAAATCCAAGAGGCGATCAACCGCAGCTACGGCCAGGACGAGACGCAGTCGGTTGACTCCGTGATCAGTGAGTTCACGGCCACGCAGATCGACAACACCAGCCTCGACACCGCCGGGGGCGGCTTCGACCGCGGCGACGACAGCGACGCGCCGGTGGTTCGCCTGGTGAACCTGATTATTTCCGAAGCAGTCGATGCCCGCGCGTCAGATATTCACATCGAGCCGTTCGGCGACCGCATCCGCGTGCGCTACCGCATCGACGGGGCACTCGTGGAGCGGGACGCCGCCCCGCGCCGGCTGCTCGCGGCGATGTTGAGCCGCATTAAGATTATGGGCAACATCGATATTTCTGAGAAGCGCCGCCCGCAGGACGGCCGCATCAAGCTGAACCTCAAGGGCAAGCACTTCGACCTGCGCGTGAGTATGTTGCCATCCGCGCACGGCCAGTCGGCGGTGATGCGCATTCTCGACCGCGGCAACATTATGGTCGGGGTGCGCGACCTGGGGTTTAGCGAAGAAGACTACGCGCGTTTCCAGAACATCATCAAGCGCCCCAACGGCATCTTCCTAGTCACGGGGCCGACGGGTTCGGGCAAAACCACCACGCTGTACGCGGCGCTCAACGAGTTGAACAGGCCCGACCGCAAGATTATCACCGCCGAAGACCCCGTGGAGTATTACCTCCCCGGCATCAACCAGGTCGAGGTGCGGCACAACATTGGTCTCGACTTCGCGCGCATTATTCGCGCGATGTTGCGCCAGGCGCCGAACATCATTTTGGTCGGCGAAATCCGCGACAAGGAGACCGCCGAGATTGCGGTGCAGGCGAGCTTGACGGGACACTTGGTGTTCAGCACGCTCCACACGAACGACGCGC
>CAXTPM010000328.1:0-6322 GCA_964245865.1 uncultured Fimbriiglobus sp.
CAGCGCGCGCTTTTGGTCCTCGGCCGCGTCGCGCTCGCTGTCCAGGAGTGTCTTCATCTTATTCGCCGAGTCGGCCGCGGCGGTCGCCTCTTTTTGGTAGCGGCTCGCTTCAGCGCGCCAGTTGGTGCGGGCGACGAAGGCGTTCACGGTCAGGTAGCCCCAGGCGAGGCTGAGAATGAGAATCAGGAACGTCAGAATCTTGCCGATGGTCGTCATGGCGGTTCGTCTCGCGTCGGGCGGTTCGGGCCACAGGGTCTAGTTGAGCGGCTGGGCGTCGGGTTTCGCCGGGGCTTTGCCGAGTTCGGCGAGGCGGCGTTCGAGCTGCGCCTTGCGCCGGCTGAGGGTCAGAGTGTCCACGTCGGCGGTCAGTTGCAGGTCGGCGAGGTACGCCGACTGGTCGGTGAGGCTGTCGCGCGCTTCAGTGAACTTCGCCACCGCCACCTCGTCCTTGCGAATCAGTTCCGAGAGTTCTTCCTGGAAGCGTCGCAAGTCAGCGATGCCCAACTCTTGCTGGAACGCGGCGAGTTGTTCGCCGGTGAGGTTGCCCGCGCGGATCGCCTGCCAGCGCTCCTCGGGCAACAGCCCGGTCTTGCCGCTCAGCAGCGTCTCGATGGCCCGCGACTCGGCGTCGAACTTGTTCTTGAGGGTCAGCGTCCCTTCGAGCGGCTTGCCGTCGGGGGTGAGTTCGGCCGCGCCCTCTTTGGTGAGGTCGGTGAACACGCCTTCCGCCGACGCGGTGCGGTCCTGGTTCAGTTGCACGCGGAACTGCCCGCTGCGAGCTTGGGCGATGCGGCGGGCGAAGCCGCGCTGCCGGGCCTCGCGGCGGGCGTCGATGGTGGTGAGCGCGGCGAGCTGGCCCGAGTAGCCGGTGTTCGAGTCGTTGATGGCTTTGGTGAGGCGGTCGATTTCGGCCTTGAACGTCGAGAGCTGGCCCTTCACCGCCGCCCCCCCGCCGGCGGGCGCGGGCGGGTCGAGGTAGTCGGCGCGGTTGTTGGCCGTGGTCACGCCCCACGTCAGCAGCCCGACGCTGAGTGCGACGTTGAGGAACACCAGCAGTTTGCCTAGCCCAGCCATGTCGGTCGCTCGCTCGCCTGTAGGGGTCGTTGCGGTGTACGATCTTTTAGCGGCCGGCGCGCTCGGCGGCGGCGAGTTTGTCTTCGAGGTCGAACACGCCCTGCAGCAGTTCGCCCACGGCCTTCTGCCGCCCGAACAGCCGCGCCTCGGCCTCGGCCTGCGTGGCGAGTGACTGCGTGACGGCCTGGCGCAGCGACTCCAACTCGGCGCGCCGGGCCGCGAGGATGGTGCGGCGCGAGGTCGCGGCCTCGTCGTCTTTGGCGCGCTCGGCCTCGAACCCTTGCCGGCTTTCGGTCTGCTGGCGGAGCAGCGTCGAGAAGGCGAGTGCTTGCTGCTTGAGGATGCCGTACTCGTCAGTGAAGCGGCCCTGGTCGAGCGTGATCTGCTGTTCGGCCGAGAGCGCCATCCGCTGCAGCCGCGTCGCCTGATCCGAAAGCGCCTGGTGGTAGGTCTTCAGGCCGACGACGAACGCCACGCGCTTCTGCCAGGTGGTCGATTCGCCGAGGTGCATGAGCAAATGCGCGATGCGGCGGCGGCGGTCGGACTCGTCGCGGCTGGCGGTCTGGCCCAGCGACAGCGTGGCGTCCTCAAGCGCCTTCTGAGCGCGGTTGACTTCCTGCAGCGCGGCGTCGGACTCCTTGGCGGCGGCGACGGTGGCCGCGTCGTCCGGCGTCGGGGCACTAATCGCGGCCTGGTAGGTGGCGAACTTCGCCTGCGCCGCGTCGGCGGCTTTGTTCACGGCGTCGCGCAAGTCCTTGAGTTTCGCGGCCTCGGAGTCGGCGGTGCTCGCATCGACCTTCTGCACCGCGTCGAAGTGCCGGTCCCACAGGGCTTTGGCGGTGGCGAGGTTGGCCTCGGCCTGCGCCGGGTTGCGCTGGATGACCTCGGCATCCGCCAGGCGGCGAACCGCCGTGCGCTCGGCGTAGCTCTGGGCCAGCTTGGCGAGGTAGCCGGGGCTGAACACCAGCGCGTTGTTGACGCTGGTGACTTTGCCGCACAGCAGGGCCAACTGGTCGGGCACGCCGCCGGTAATCTTGGCGTCGAGCGCGTTCTTGGCCGCTTTCACTTCCTCAAGCTGGGTGGTCGGGGCGTTCGAGGTGCCCACTTCGTCGCCGCCTGCGCCCTGGAACGCCTCGGAGAACACTTTCTTCGGCACCGTCGGCACGCGGTACAGCCCCGTGGTGGCCAGGTCGAGCGCTACTTCGTCGGAGCCGGCGACGACCCCGGCCGGGGCTTGGACGGGCACGCCGCTCAGGAGCAGTTGGTGGCGGACGGCGTTAAGCTGGATGTTGCGGCGCGCGGCCACGTCGAGCGAGACGACGTAGACCAGCCCCGCCGCGGCGAGCAAGTTGACCACCAGCAGGATTTTGCCGAGTGTGCCCATGAGACGCGAATCCTGTCGGGGTCCGAGTAGGTGGCCGGCCCGAGCGCACCGAGTGCCTGATTGTGCCGGGCGGGCGGCGCCCGCACAAGCGATTTCGCCGGCCGGGTGGGCGGGTTTCGCCGGCGCGGGGTGCGCGACCCTTACGGCCGGCCCTCAAAACCAAAGCAGCCCCGAGCGGGTCGGAGGGCTGCGCCAGCGGTAACGGTTCGGTGGCCGGCGACGTTTGCCGGTTTCGGGAGAGATTCCCGCCGACTTCTCGTCGGAAGTGAACTATAGCTACGAACGGGTGCCTGCCAACCCCGCCCCGCGCCCCGCCGACACCACGGCCGGGCGAGCGGGTGTTCCCGCCCGGCCGGAGTTACGGACCCATGTCCGCCGCAGACACCGTGAGTCCGCCGCCCACCCCGCAGCGGATCGGCGCCTACGAGCTGATTTACAAGATCGCCGAGGGCGGCATGGGGGCGGTCCACCAGGCCCGGCACGTGGGCACCGGCGCGATCGTGGCGATCAAGATCATCCCCGGCGAGACCGCGCGTAACCCGCTGCTGCTGAAGCGCTTCGAGCAGGAGTTCAAGGCCGCGAGCCTGATCGACCACCCCAACGTCGTCAAAGCCCTCGACTACTGCGGCACCGGGCCGACGCCGTTCCTGGTGATGGAGTTCGTCAACGGCGAGTCGCTGGGGCAGCGCGTCGAGCGGGCCGGGCCGGTCGAGGAGCAAGAGGCGGTGCGGTTGATTAGCCAGGTGTGCGAGGGTCTGCACCGGGCGCACAAGCAGGGGCTGATTCACCGCGACGTGAAACCCGACAACATTCTAGTGAACACCGAGGGCACCGCGAAACTCACCGACCTCGGGCTAGTCAAGGATGTCGAGGCCGAGTTGGGGCTGACGCGCACGGGGCGGGGCTTGGGCACGCCGCACTTCATGGCCCCCGAGCAGTTCCGCAACGCCAAGAACGCCGATGTCCGGTGCGATGTCTATAGCTTGGGCGCGACGCTGTACATGATCCTCACCGGCGTGGTGCCGTTCAACAAGACTAGCCCGCTGGATTGCTGGCTCAAGAAGACCAAGAACGACTTCCCGCCGCCCATCCAGCTCGCGCCGCGGCTGTCGGGCCGCGTCAACTGGGCGATCTGCCGGGCGATGGACGCCAACTCCGCCGCGCGGCCCGCGTCGTGCCGGGAGTTCATGGAAGACTTACTCGGCACCGGCTGGCGGACGATGCAAGGGTCCGGGGCGTTCATGCCGCCCGCCGGGATCGGCAACACCGACGCGACGACCGAGCAATCGGTGATACCACTGCCGCCCCAAAGCGGTCGGCTCGGCCGGCCCAGCGCCGCCGACACGCCGCTGCCGACGCCGCACACCGGCACGCGCCCCGACACCGGCGGCGTCACCTTCGGCGACCCCACCCCGGCGACGCCCGACTTGTGGTACCTGGTTTACAAGGGCCAGACCGGCGAGTTGCACACGGTCAAGGGTCTGACCACCAGCGTGCGCAAGAACATCAGCGCCGGCGCCCTCGGCCCCCTGAACACCATCCTGGTGAGCCGCACCAAGGCCGGGCAGTTCCAGCCCCTTCGCAACGTCCCCGAGTTCCGCGACCTGGTGCTGGGGTCGGGGCGCCCCGACTCGGCGTCGCCGACGGCGAACCTGGTCGAGACGCAGTTCGTGCCACCCGAGTCGCCCCCCCCCGCTGGCTCCGGCGCGGCGTCCTACGACTTCCGCCCCGCGCCGGACCTCGAGCAAGCCAGCCCCGGCTCGTCGGCGCAGAACGCCGGCCCGGTGCTACGCAGCGCTCCGGACCACGCCGAGCCGGGACACGCCGCGACGCTGAAAGTCGTACTGGCGTCGATCATCGGGTGCCTGCTCGTGTTGGGGCTAGTGGCGCTGTTCATTCACTGAGTCGTCGCCTGGGTGTTGCGAGCGGGGCACTCGGCGCGGCGGGTTGCGGTAGCCTGGCGGGCGGGCTGAAACCTCTCTAACTCTCCTTTGCCAGCGACCCGGAGTGCGCCCCGTGACCCCCGACCCGCCGTTCGCGGCCGAGCCGGTGCCGGACGACCTCTGGCAGAAGTTCTCGCCGAACTCTGCCGCGAGGTAGCCGGCGGTGCGCGACGCCCCCGGCGGGCCGATCGCCTGGGCTGGCTGTACCTGCTCAGCGTGCCGCGGGGGGACGGGGCGCAGTTCCACGCGGCCCTAGCCGAACTGGAGCGGCGGCTGCGAGCCTACCCGCAGTTCGGCGCCCGCTGACGGACTTAACCGTCGGCGAGGGGACGGTGCGAGTGGGCATCATCCGGCCGCTTTCCATTCGCTGCATGATTCGGGAGGACGCGCGGCAGGTGCTCCTGGTCGCGCTGCCCGTGCTGATGTCGCCCGAGTGCAAGTAGGCGAGCGGCCTGCCCAGGCGGGTCGCCGAACCAGACGCCGCAGCGGACACCCGCCCAAAAGCGGATAGACTGTAGCCATGTCGCTCGGGGCGGGTGCCGCTGAGCTGCGTCGTTCGGCGGGAGCAGGATACTCTCGCGCGTGCTGCTCAGCCGGCTAGGTGGGCAGCCGAACAATGGTTCACACTTCCGCCACTCTCACGATTCCAAACCATGCCACCACGCCAGCCCGTCCCGTCCGCGGCCCGCGCTAAATTGCTCCGCAGACTAAGGCCGTACTACAGGATGGAGGCGGCCAACGTCGTGCTCGTGCCGGCGTTCGCGCTGGGGGCCGTTTTGGCCTACGGGTCCGGGTCGGTCAGCCCGGCAATGGCGGTGGCCATGGCGGCGGCCTCGTTCCTTCTGGTCGTCGGCACGATCGCCTGGAGGATCGTGGTCGATAGTCTGGAGGGCAACCCCGACACGGCGCGGCGGTGGGTGCCGCGCTTAGCCGCCGCCCGGTGGCCGGCGGCGGCACTGACCCTCCTGGCCCTCTGCCTCACTGGTGAGGAGGCGTACCGGACATTGCCGGAGTGGACCGGGAGCCTGATCGCCGCGGCCGCGCTCACGGTTCTTGCGATCCTCGAGTACGTCAACTACTACCACTACCAACTCCAACACTTCGACCACGCGGCCGACTTCGCCCGGCTCCTGTCCGGGCGCGGGTTCCGCCGGTCGCACCTGTCGAAGGCCATCGCGGCGTGGAAGCGGGCCGAGGTAGGGCAAGGCTCCGAAGGTGAGGAATGTAACGGTTTCTAAAGGGGTGTAGCGTTAGAGGCTGCAGCCAGTGCTCGGCCCGTTCGCCGGCGGGCAGCCCGGACGCCGATCCAGGCGCTGCGGCGGATACCGGGGGCCGGTCAGTTGCCATCGCGACAGCGTCCCTCCCAGCCCCCGGTGCCACCGAGCGTGGCAGTGGCCTGACTCGGGGGCCGACACCGCCACTCGGAACAGCCGCCCGAATCGGGAACCCCTCGCCTCCTTCCCCCATCCAAGTTCGGCCCGCCCTCGCCCCGCCCGGCGTGAACGGCGGTCGCGGGTTCCCGTCATGCAGAAGTCCGGCCGGGTGCGCTTCCCACTTGTCATCGTCGCCGTCTTCGTCGGTGCGTCGCTTGCGCCGGGCCAGGACGCGCGCCCGCCCTCGCAACTACCGGGCGGGCCGCACTTCGCGGGGGTGCGCTGGAACGCGCGCTTCGCCAGCGAGGACTCGAACGCCGACGAGTTCCGGGCTTATCACGAAACCGTCGCATTCGCCCGGCAGTTTTCCGCGCCGGAGCTGCTCGACGCCGGGGACCGCGACGCCACGTTCCGCGACTTGGTGCTCCCCGGCGGCAAGGACTTCCAGGGCAGGCTGCTCACGCTCGAAGGCCGGCTGAAGCTCGCGCGCAAAGTCGTGCCGCCGCGGCCGCTGACCGACGACGGGCCGCCCCCGCCGATGTGGCCGA
>CAXTPM010000329.1:0-6318 GCA_964245865.1 uncultured Fimbriiglobus sp.
GAGGGACGCAATCTCCTCGGGGGTCAGTGCCGCCGCAGTCGCCGCCATGACTCGCTCCCCGTGGGTGGTTGTGGTCCTCGCTTGATTTTATTCGGCCGTCACTCAACCGGGCTGAGGCCGCGCTCAGAAGCCGCCCGCCGGCCCCAGCGGCGCGGGGGGTAGGGCGGTGATCTCGACCGCGCCGCCGGGGGTGGCGACCACGCGCAACTCGTGGCCGGCGATCAGGCGCATGCCGAGCAGCGGGGTGGTGCCCATGACGGCAGTCTCTTCGGCCCGCCAGGCGCCGTCCCACAGGACTTCGACCGGACAGGTATGGAACGACTGCACCGAGCCATCGGCGAGGACCGAATTGCCGCCGCTGTTCGGGACTAGCCCGAGCGCGCCGGCGAGTGCGGAGGGGATGATGAGCGGCCCGGCGAACCCGGTATCGACTACGAAATCGACGGCCAACGCGGTGCCCGCCGGGCCGCGCATCGGCAGGACGACCACGGGCTGGTTGCCGGCGTTCACCGCGCCCCGGATCACGGCGCGCTCCCGCCGGCGAAGGCGTAGGCCGTGGGGTAGCCGGCGCGCTCCAGCCAGAACCGGCTCCCCGGCCGGCGGGAGCGCATGGCTTCGAGCGCGAGGTGGTCGCTCTCGCTGACCTCGTAGTCGCCGCTGAACACATCGACCGCGACGAACTTGCCGTGGTCGGCACTCGTCAGTCGCGGCTTGACCTCGCGCTCGTACCGCTCCGTCCCGAGTCGGGCCAACTCGCCCAGTGTTAACTCCGCCGCGGCGCTCGCCATGACTCGCCCCCTGTGAGTTCCGACCTGCGCACCCTATGACCTATACCAGCTCCCGCCCCAGCACCGGCGCGAGGCGCTTGAGCTGGCCTAGCAGCAAATCGAGGCCCGCGTAGTCGAGCGACTGCGCCCCGTCCGACTTCGCCTGGTCCGGCGTCGGGTGGACTTCCACGAGTAGGCCGTCGGCGCCGGCCGCTAATGCCGCGAGGCTCATCGCCGGCACGTGGGCGCGCTTCCCCGTGCCGTGGCTGGGGTCTACTAGAATCGGCAGGTGGCAGAGTGCCTTGCACGGCGGGATCACGCTCAAGTCGAGGGTATTGCGGCTGTGGTCGGCAAACGTCCGCACACCGCGCTCGCAGAGTATCACCTCGTAGTTGCCGCCGGCGAGGATGTACTCGGCTGCCATCAGCCAGTCTTCGAGCGTCGCGCTCATGCCGCGCTTCAAGAGCACCGGCTTGCGGCACTTCCCCACGCGCTTCAGCAGGCTGAAGTTCTGCATGTTGCGCGTGCCGATCTGGATGATGTCGGTGGCGTCCTCCACGGCCGTGGCGTGCTCGGTGTCCATCAGTTCGGTGACGATGCCGATGCCCGTGCGGCGGCGGGCTTTCTCGAGGATGGCCAGCCCTTCGAGGCCCATCCCCTGGAACGCATACGGGCTGGTGCGCGGCTTGAACGCCCCGGCGCGCAGGAACTTCACGCCCCGGCTCGTCAGGTGCTCGGCGGTGTCGAGGATCAGTTCCTCGCTCTCGACCGAGCACGGCCCGGCCATGACGGCGAAGTTCGGCGGGCCGACCGTGCCCTGCTTGAGTTGGATGGTCGTGTCGGCGGCGTGCATCTCGCGGCTGGCGAGCTTGTAGGGCTTGGTCACGCGGATCGCCTCGGCGACGCCGGGGAGGCACTCGAACAAGGCCCGGTCCACCGCGCCAGTGTTGCCCGTCATCCCGATGGCGGTGCGGGTGGCGCCGGGCAGGGGGTGCGGCGTCAGCCCCTTCGAGCGGATGGTTTCGACCACGCGGTCGATCTCGACCTGGGTGGCCATCGAGCGCATGACGACTAGCATACCGCACCTACAATCGATTCGGGGAGGTTCGCAAACCCTTATAGTATCAGAGGCGCCCCGGCCGACCCCAGTTCGCCGCCCCACCCCCCGCTGCGAAGTACCGTGCCCCGACCCGCCGACCGCGACCCCGACGCCGACCTCGCCACCCAGACCCAGGAGGCCGAGGCGCGCGACCCCCTGGAGGCCACCCCGGCCGACGCACTGCTCGGCGAGATCGACGAGGCCGACCCCGTGCGGGTGGCGCTCGAGCGCTTGGGGTCGCCCGACGCGGTGTACGCCCTCAGCCCCAACCGCTTCCGCGCCAAGTTCGCCCTGGGAGTGCTGCTCATCTTGGCGGGGGTCGCGGCGAACGTGCTGGCCTGGCAGTGGGGCGTCTGGGGGATCGACCACATCAAAGCCTTCGTGCTGTTCGGCCCCCTCATCGCCGGCGTGTCGATCCTGCGCCGCACGGTGCGCTCGCGGGGGTTGCGGATGCTGATCTACCCGACGGGCTTTTTGCGCGTGCAGCGGGCCGAACTCGAAGCCTTCCCGTGGGACGAACTCGCGGCGGTGTTCGTCAAGACCGACTCGGCGGCACTTCGGAGCGAACCCGTCCCCGGCGCCGGGCCGGTGGTAATCGAGGCGTGGCTGGCGGTGGGCGCCCCGGCGATCTTCGTCAACTCCGCCGAGGTGCGCCTGGTGCGGCTCGACGGCGCGGAACTTACGGCGAGCGCGGTGCTCGAAGACTACTCCTCACTCGTGGAGAAGGTGCAGCGCGGCAGCTTCCCCGAGTTGTGGGCGCGCACCCTGGCGCACCTCGCCGGCGGCGGCGTGGTGGAGTTCGACTCCCTGAGTGCCGATCGCGCCGGCCTCGCCCTAGGGTCGCGCCGCGTGGAGTGGGGCGCCGTCACGGCGGTCGAAGTGGGCGGCAAAACGCTCACCGTGAGGCACCCCAACGGCAAGTGGACCGCCGACCTCAACGACGGGCCGAACCCCCACGTGTGGCTGAGCCTGCTGCTGACGGCGCGGGCCAACGCCGGGCTGGCAGGACTACTTCCCGGCGAGCCAGGGGGCTGACGCTCGCCCGGAAGTTACTGGCCATGTGCCGGTGCCATCAGTCAGGCCGGTCGCGCCGAGGCTCCGGCATGGCTGGGGCGAGTTTTCGGGCGGTTCAGCTCACACGGCGGCGGCAGTCGATTATGCTACAGCAAGAAATCTCGCCCCCGTTTGAGGCACCACGGGGGGATTTTCGCCGACTTGGGACTTTTCGCTTAAACTTAGTGGCCGTCACTCGTCTAGTAGTGCCGTCCGCGCGAAGAATGCGTACCCCGCGGCTCGCCCCGGCCCGAGAGTCGGGGCGGCGGCGCCGCTGAAATAGCCGACTCCGGTTGACCGCTCTGCATCATTTATTGAAGGTGGTTCGCCCGATGGACAGCCTCCCCACCCCGCCCGCCTCGTGGTCGTGGCTCCGCTCCCCGAAGCCCCGCCCCGCCATCAGTGGTCGGGGCGTCCGCTACGCCGCCCGGACGCTGAGGCTCGAAGCCCTCGAAGACCGCACGGTGCCCTCCAGCAGCATCCCGCTGAGCGGCGTGGGCTTTAAGCCGATCGGCGGCACGATCGCGGCCGGCGGGTCGGCGAGTACGCCGGACCAGATCGTCGCGGGTCGAGTCACGTCGATCTACCCGCAGGCGGTACCGTTCAACCCGGCGAACCCCACGCAGGTCGGGCCGACCGACCCGACCGACCCGAACTTCGCCGCCTACAACACGTACTACGCCGGCACCCCCGGCGGCGGCGTGGCCAAGACCACCGACGGGGGGCTGACCTGGAAGTTCCTCACCGACAACCTGCCGACGCAGCAGTGGGGCGGCAACGACCTTAACCGCAACCTGCACGTCGGGGCGGTCGCGGTCAGCCCGTTCAACTCGAACCTGGTGCTCGCCGGCCTCGGCGAGGGGTTCGCCGGCTCGTTCGGCTACTCCGGCACGGGCCTGCTGCGGAGCACCGACGGCGGCAGCAACTGGCGCCTGATTAAGGGGCCGACGGTCTTCGGCCAGGACGCGTTCAACGCCGTGGCCTTCACGAAGTTCGTGTTCCACCCGACCGACCCGAACATCATTTTTACGCTGGTGAACGGCGGCGCGGCCTCCGAGCCGAACGACAACCTCGGCGACCCGTCCATCGGCACCACGCCGACCATCCGCGGCTCGAACCCGGTCTCGGGCGTCTACCGCAGCGTGAACGGCGGCGAGACGTGGGAGTACGTTTCGCAGGGGATCACCGGGAGCATTCTGACGACGCGAATCAGCGACTTCGTGCTCGACCCGACCAACCCCGCGGTCGCCTACATCGCGGTGCCCGAATTCTTCCAGGTCATCGGCGGGCAACTGGTGTCGTCGGGCGGCGTGTTCCGCTCGCAGAACTTTACGAACCCTAGCCCCGTGGGCGGCGTGACCGCGCCGCAGCCGGCGGGCACCGACATCACCTACCAGAACGTGCTGGGCGGCACCGGCACGCAGGTGCCGCTCTTCTCGCTCGACTGGATGAAGATCGCCATCGCCCAGGGGACGCCGTCCCAGCCGAGCCGGGTGTACATCATCGCGGCCCAGGAGTTGGTCGGCCGCTTCGCCTCGGACCAGTTGTACCGTTCCGATGACTCGGGCATCAACTTCCGGCGGCTGGACCCGATCCCGACCCTGCCCGAGATCGCCACCAAGCTGCCGCCGTACAACCTCAACATCGTGGCCGACCCCACGAACCCCAACCGGGTGTTCTTCGGCGGGCGCGACGGCAACTCGCTAATCCTCCTGACCAACGGCGATTTTAACTCCGACCTCGGCGAAACTCCCAACTACGTCACCCTCACGCCGGCCACGGGGCAACCGGGGGTCGTCGGGCCGACGGGCACGCTGGGTGTCATCCGCGACCTGCGCTTCGACAACACCGGGCCGAAGGACACCAACGGCCGGCCCCTGCAGCCGGGGCGGCTCTTGATCGCCACCGACGCCGGGGTGTTCCGGCTCCAGGCGCCCGGCAACGCCCAGACCACCATCGACAACTACATTAACAACACCGCCGTGCTGGTGAGCCTCAACGGGGCGCCGGGGCCGAACGGCCTGAACGCCCAGCAGTTCTTCTCGACGGCGCTCGCGCCGCGCGACGACAACCGCAGCCTGGGCGGCACGTACCTCAACGGCCAGGCGCTCTTCGCCGACGCCGGCCCGTTCGACCCCGCCAGCACGAACAAGGCCGAGGTCGCCAACTACAACAACGTCTTCAACTACGGCCTCGCCACGGGCGCGGGGAGCCTCGGCACCGGCGGCAACATCGCCTACAACCCGCTCAACCCGAACATCGTCTACCGCGTCTCGAACTCCCAGAACCTCAACACTATCGACTTCCCCGACAACGGGTTCGACTACAACCCCGTACCGGGGGCGCTGTTTCAGCGCTCGACCGACGGCGGGCAGACCTGGACCACGAGCGTCGGCGGCATCAACAATCCGACGCGCCTGACGCCGATCACGCCGTTCATTATTGACCCGTCGATCCAGGTCCAGCAGACCGAGTCGCGGCTGTTCCTGGGTACTAACCAACTGTTCGTCAGCCAGGACGGCGGGCAGGCGTGGGTGCAGTACGGCAAAGACCTGCCGTTCGTGACGGGGATCGGCACCGAGCGCAACGCCGCCCCCGACTTCTTCCGGCGCTTCCCGCGCATCACCGCCATCGGCACCAGCCTCAACCGCACCGGCGTGGTAGTGGTCGCGGTGGACCGGCGCGAGAAGGGCGGTACCCCGCCGATCCTCGAAGGCCCGGCGCTCTACGCGATGTTCGAAAGCCCGCCGATCTTCCCCGGCGTTCCGGTGTCGGACTGGATCGACATTTCGCCCGGCGTGGGCGGCGCGCCTTTGCCGCCTACTATGGGCGCGCCCGAAGACCCGCTGCCCAATAACCTGGAAGGGCACGTCCTCGAGATCGAGATGGACCCGTCGGACTACCGCATTATTACGGTCATCACCGACTCGACCACGACGGGTCGGGTGCTGCGCACGACGAACTTCGGCGCGACGTGGACCGACATCACCGGCGACCTCCCAGCGGGCGCCGGGGGGCAACCGGGCCTGAGTCTGTTCTCGATTGCGATCGACCCCAACCAGCTCAACGTGCAGCCGGGGAACCCCGGCTCACCGGCGTTCCAGGAGGACGACAATCTCTACGTTGGGACCACGCTGGGCGTGTGGAAGCTGACTGACCCCACGGCCGCTAGCCCGACGTGGACGCGCGTCGGCGGCACCGGCCAGGCCAGCGGCTCGACCGGCACCCCCGCCGTCGCCGGGGCGATTCCCGACGTGCAGGTGCGCGATGTCGAGATCAACACCACCACCGGCGTGCTGAGTGCGGCGACCTTCGGCCGAGGCATCTGGCAGCTCCAGATTCGCCCGTTCGTGCGCGGCCGGGTGTTTAACGACGTGAACGGCAACGGCTTGCGCGACA